>NZ_PSWD01000029.1:0-34573 GCF_002931705.1 Rathayibacter sp. AY1C5 | reverse complement strand
CCCCGCCCCCGGGTGCTAGAGCTCGCCCTGCTGCGAGGTGCCGGCCGGGATCGGGACGAGCCGCGTCACGACGGGAGGATGGGCGACGAGTCGGCGGATCGCCGCGTTGAGGCGGACGACCGGCTCGCCGGCGCCGTGCGCGTCGAGCAGGTCGCCGCTCGTCCACTTCTCCAGCATGACGATGGTGCCGTCGGGCGAGTCGTGGATCGCGTAGAGCTCGCAGCCCTCCTCCTCGTGCACCTCCGCGATGGCGGTGGAGAGGGCGGCGACGAGCGCGTCGCGCTGCCCCTCGGCGGGAGTGAAGATCGCGGTGACGACGACGGGATCGGACATGGCGTGCCTTTCGGAGGGGGAGAGGATCAGCGCCGCGGGGGTGCGGCGCAGCTGGAGCTTATGACGAGGTCGGCCTGCACCTCGATGTGCTGCGGGGCCTCGGGGAGGCGGCCCTGCATGCGGGCGAGGACGAGCTCGACGCTGTGACGGGCGAGCATGTCGATCGGCTGGCGGACGACGCTGAGCGGCGGGGTGACCAGCTCGCTCCACGGGTTGTCGTCGAACACGACGACCGGAAGGGCCTCCGGGATCCGGATCCCGAGCTGGAAGAGCCGGTGCACGGCGCTGCGCACCTGCGCGCCGCTGCCCGCGGTCTGAGGAGGCCGCGGCTGCCGCGGCACCTCCGGCCGTCGGAGCAGCCGCAGGCCGGTCGCGAGCTGCCAGGCCGTGACGGCGTAGACGGAGGCGCGCTCCCAGACGCCGTCGGGCAGCAGGTCGACGCCGGGCACGCGGGTGTCGACCTGCAGCATCAGCAGCGCGAGCAGGCCGGCCGCACCGAGCACGATCCCGACCGTCTCGAGCGCCCACGGGGCGCGGCCGCGCCGGGCCGCGGCACCGGCGACGATCGAGGCCGCGTTGCCGCCGACGATCGCCATCGCGGCGCCGACCACGTGCAGGCCGCCGATCCCGTTCTGCGCACTGGCGCTGCTCCCGTGCACGAGGCCCACCACGGCGATGCCCACGGCGTAGACCACGGCGAGGGAGAGGAACAGCCCCCGCGATCCGCCCCGCGCCGCCCGCACGGTCGTGACGGCGGCGGCGAGGTAGAGCGCCCCCTGCAGGAGGAATCCGGCGTTCATCACCGCGTGCAGCGGCGAGTCGATCGCGCGCCCCTGGAACACGCCCACCTCGGGCACGCCGAGATCGCTGATGTAGTTCCGTGCGTAGCTGTAGCCCGGGAACGCGGACGCGGCGACCGCCTCCGCTCCCACGTAGGCGAGCGCGCTCACCACCCACAGCACTCCGGCCCCACGAGTTCCCATGCGCCCATCATCCCCGGGCCCGGCCCCGCCGGTCGTCGTCGGCGGACGGCTCCCCGGCTAGGCTCGCCGGATGCTGCAGGTGCGGGGTGAGTCCGGGCAGGCCGTGCTCCTCCTGCCGGGCGGGGGCGAGGCCGTCGACGGGTTCTTCCCCGGGCTGGTCGAGGGCCTGATCGTCGATCCGGGCTGCCGGGTGGTCCTCTACGACAGACCGGGCACAGCGGGGTCGGAGGTCGCCGGCGGACTCACCGACGCCGCAGACGCCGTCCACGCCGTGCTGGCCGGCCTCGGGACAGGTCCCGTCGTCGTGATCGGCCAGAGCCTCGGCGGTGCCGTCGCGATGCTGCTCGCTCGCGATCATCCCGAGGACGTCGCGGGACTGGTGCTCCTCGACCCGACGCCCGTCAACGACACGGCACTGGCGCGTCAGGTGGAGCGGACGGCCCGGGCGACGGCGACGCTCTCGAGACTGCCGGGGCTCGGCCGAGCGCTGTCCGCGCTGCTGCGCACGAGCGCCGCCCGGTCGGCGAGGCGCCACGCGATGAGCCCGGCCGCGCGCGCGGCCGCTCTCGCGATGGCGGACGTCGACCTGCCGGGGCTCGCCTCCGCCGCCGCCGGTCTGGAGCAGGTGGCGCGGGGCTTCGACGAGTCTCAGCTGCCCGCGGTCCCCGCGGCCGTGGTGACCGCGGACCGCAGGCCCGGGTCCTCCCTGCATCGCGCGCATCGGCGCGTCGCCGCCGCCCTGGACGCGCCGCTGCTGTCCTGGCCCGGAGCGGTGCACGAGGTGCACCTGAGCCACGAGCGCGAGGTGCTCGAGGTCGCCCGCACCATCGTGCGGGCCGTCGCCTCCGACTAGGTCCGGAGCCGCTGCGCCGCGGCTCCGGTCACAGGCTGAACCCGCCGTCGGTCGTGAGCACCTGCCCGACGACCCAGCTGCCCGCCGACGTGGCCAGCCATGCGATCAGCTCCGCGGGCAGGCGCGGGGCCACCCGGTACGAGGACGCCGCTCCGGCTCCGCTGCGCGAGGGAGGCCGGCGCGGACTACTCCTCGTCCGCCCGGTAGACCTTCCGGAACGCGTCCTTGCGGGCGATCCTCCCGCCGCGGAACTCGTAGATGTCGCAGCCCCGCGTGACCTGGGGTCGGCCGTCGGGGCCGGTCCCGGTGAAGGACCAGGTGGCCGCGCCGCGCGTCCCGGCGATGAGGGGAGCCCCCTCCTCGTGCCGCTCCTGTCCGGTGTCGAAGGCGAGCATGAGCGCGAATCCCTCGCGGACCTGCTCCTTGCCCGTCCAGGTGCGGCCGGGCTCGGGGCCGACGGACGCGCCGTACACGCAGTCGTCGGTCATGTGACTCATCAGCGCTTCGAGGTCGTGGCGGGTCCAGGCGTCGCTGAACGCGGCCAGCACCTCGGGCGTCATCTCGCTCGTGCTGGTCTCGGTCGAAGAGGAGTCGTCCATGTGCGGGCCTCGGTCCTTCTGATCGGTGGACCGTCGTCGGTCGCTCTGCGACCGTGGCAGGTGAGCGGCCGCAGTGGCAACGCCCTCTAGCGGTCATGTCCGGAAGCGGACGGCCGGCGGATCAGCGGTCCGTCGACCCGCCGACCAGCGGGTGAGCGCGACGGCGGGGGGCGGTGCACTGCGGGCGGCGGGAGCGGCCGCCGAGGCGACCCGCTCCACCGGGCACTGCCGCGTCCCGATGCTGAGCCCCTTCGTGAAGGCCGTGCCGAAGTCGGACGCGGGCCGGTCCTCCTCCGCCTCCTCGGTCGCGGCCCCCGGGTCGCCCGCGGCGGCCGGATGCTAGGCGCTCGCCGCCTCGTCCGCCACCTCCTCCCCGCCGACCGGCGCCGACGCGCAGGATGAGGAGCACCGGTCGCGGCGGGCACCGACTCCGCACCCGATCGGCACCGAGACCGCCACGAGCCCGCGCCGGCGGGAGGACAGCGAGAGCACCATGGGATTCTGGGGACCGACCGACGAGACCCGCGGCACGCGCCCGGTCGACGAGCCGCTCGGCGAGCTGGAGCTCGTGCACGCCTTCACCAGCGGGCCGATGCCCACCGGCGTCAGCGTCTCGCACACCGGGCGGATCTTCGTGAACTTCCCGAAGTGGGGAGACGAGGTCCCGGCCACGGTCGTGGAGCTGGTCGACGGAGCGGCGGTGCCCTACCCGGACGAGGCCTGGAACACGCCGTCAGGAATCGACGACGCCGGCGCCCTCGTCTCGGTGCAGAGCATCGTCGTCGATCCGGCCGACCGGCTCTGGATCCTCGACACCGGCAGCCCGATGTTCGAGCCGACGAAGAAGGGCGGCCCCAAGCTCGTCCGCGTCGACCTGGCGACCGACACCGTCGAGCAGGTGATCCTCCTCGAGCCGGACGTCGCCCTGCCGACCACCTACCTCAACGACGTGCGCTTCGATCTGCGGCGCGGCATCGCCTACATCACCGACTCGGCCGACTCCGGCCCGAACGGGATCATCGTCGTCGACCTCGAGGCGGGGACCGCCTGGCGCCGCCTGCACGACCACCCGAGCACGAAGGCGCTCACTCCTCCGGAGCTCGTGCCGATGGCCGAGGGCCGCGTGCTGATGAAGCGCCCGGCCGACGGCGACCCTCAGCCGGTGACGATGGGCGCCGACGGCATCGCGATCTCGGCCGACGGCGAGCGCCTCTGGTACTGCCCGCTCGCCTCCCGCCGCTGGTTCAGCGTGGCGACGGCGGCCCTGGTCGACCGGTCGGTGCCGGACGAGGACGTCGCGGCGACCGTCGTCGACGAGGGCGACAAGGGCGGGGGAGCGGACGGCCTCGAGACGGATGCGCTGGGCCGCTTCTACGCCACGAGCTACGAGAACAACGCGATCGTCCGCCGTCGCACCGACGGCACGATGGAGACGATCGTGCACGACGAGCGGCTGCTCTGGCCCGACACCATGTCGATCGCGACGGACGAGCACCTGTACGTCACCGCGAACCAGCTGCACCGCCAGGCCGACTACCAGGGCGGCACGGATCTGCGGACGTACCCGTACTCGCTGTTCCGGGTGCGGATCGGCGCGGGGCCGGTTCTCCTGCGCTGAAGGCCCCCGCCTGGTCGCCTGCGCCGAGATCCGCAGCGCGGATCAGCGCCAGTGGGCGAGCTCCGTGCGGAGGGTCCCGCGGGCGCGGGCGAGCAGTCCGCGGACGGTCGAGGTCGTGAGCCCCAGCTCGTGCGCGATCGCGTCGTAGCTGCACTGCTCCAGCTGGCGCAGCTCCCAGCAGCGGCGCTGGGCCGGGGGCATCGCGGCGAGCACCCGGTTGGCGTCGGCGGCGAGCGATCCGCAGTGCGCGGCGTGCTCCGGGTCGTCGGCAGCGGAGGCGGGGAACTCGTCGTCCAGCTCGGCTCGCAGCCGCGAGACGCTGGAGCGGAGCCGGTCGACGCTGCGGCGGCGGGCGGTCGTGACGAGCCAGCCGGCGATGGTCTCGCCGTCGATCACGCTGTCCACGTGGGTCCACGCCGCGAGGAACGTCTCCTGCACCACGTCGTCGACGTCGGCGCTGCTGCGGAGGGTGCGGGCGGCCGTCGCGCGGAGCGGCCCGGTGTAGCGGCGGACGATGGTGGCGAACGCGCGGTCGTCGCCCTCCGCGGCGCGGATGACGAGCATCCGGTCCGAGTCGGGTTCGAGCAGTGCGAGCGGCGGCGCGGCGAGGGTCGAGGGGCGGGCCCTCGGGAGGCGTGCGGGGGTGGTGGCGGTGAGCATGCGGACTCCGGTCGACTTGATGTGTAAGCATGATTCGGAGGCCCGCTCCCGCCCGGTTTCCCGGGGTGGGACCCCAGTGGGAGGGGCAGGTCTGTCCGGTTTCCGGGGACGTCAGCGCCGCCGCGACCACCAGCGGCGGGACCGCTCCGGCTCGGCGGCCGCCCGGGCCTCAGCAGCGGCGGCGCGATCGGCGCGCCGCTGCGACCAGGCGGCGACCTCCTCGTCGACGTCCCGGAGCGGGGTGACGACGGGCGGCCCGCCCAGCAGCTGGCGGCGTGCCTCGATCACCCGCGTGTTGAAGTCGGCGAGCTCGGCGCGCACCTCCTCCTCGCGGTGCAGGCGGTCGAGGCGCTCGTCGAGCGCGCGGTCCTCGGCGCGGAGGAGGAAGGCGGCCGGGCCGATCCCGGTGAGGTTCTCGCGCTCGATCTTGCGGCGGATCCACCAGTCCGGGTCGTGGGCCGCGCCCAGGTCCGCTAGCGGCTTCCCCGATCCCGGCAGGTCGTCGAAGTCGCCGCGACGGATCGCGAGCTGGATCGCCGTCTCGACGAACGCGGCCCGCTCGAGCGGATCCTCCGGCAGGGCGGGCTGCTCCGCCTCCTCCTCGCCCGCGACGCCGGCCCGGTACCGGGCGGCGCGCTCCCTCGCATCCGACATCCCTCCACGCTAGATCGGGCTCCTCGCCGCGGGCAACCACCCCTCCCGCCGTCGCCGTGGTCGGTGGGGCTCCGCGGGTCGACATCGGCGGACCGGCGTGCATAGTATCGATACTCGATAACATCGACGATCGATAAGGAGCACGCCATGACGAGTGTCATCCCCAGCGGTCCGGTCCGGGAGCGTCCGCGCGTGTTCCGGGTGGCCAGGGCGGTCCTGCTCATCGTCGCGGTCTTCTCCGTGCTCACCGCGCTCCTGCAGACCTGGACCGTCACCACCGGGCGCACCCTATTGGTCTTCGGGGGAGCGGACGGCCGCCTCCCGCTCCGGAGCCTCCCGCAGCTGCTGCAGGCCGAGCCGCGCGAGGGCACCGCGCCCACGCTCGCCGACGCCGCTCTCTCCCTCCGCCTGCTCGGTGCGCTGCCGAGCCTCCTCCAGGCGGTCACCATCGTCCTCGCCACGGTCTTCCTCCTGCGGGTCCTCCGCGGCATCGCGGCCGGACGCCCGTTCGACCCCTTCGTCCTCGCGAACTGGCGCCGTCTGAGCCTCGCCCTGCTGATCGGAGGAGTGGCGCAGGGCCTCGCCGACACCGCGGCGGGCCTGTACCTCAGCTCCGGCATCGGCCTGCTGTTCGCCGCCGGCCGGGTGACCGACGAGCAGCGCGATGCCTTCCTCGGCGGCGACTACCAGGCCATCGGGACGAACCTGCCGCAGTGGCCCGTCCCCGTCCTGCTCGCCGGAGTGGTGGCCCTCGCCCTGACGGCGGCGTTCCGCGCCGGCGCGAAGCTCGAACGGGACGTCGACGGCGTTGTCTGAGCCCGCCGACGACGAGAGGCACCGGATCGACTGCCACCTCGGAGCAGTGCTGGCCGAGCGCGGCGTGACCCTCACCGCCCTCTCGGCCCGCACCGGCATCACGATGGCGAACCTCTCCATCCTCAAGAACAACCGCGCCCGCGCGATCCGCTTCACGACGCTGACGCTCATCTGCGACGCGCTCGACTGCACCCCGCAGGAGCTGTTCTCGATCCGGGCCGTCGACGGGCGGGCTTAGCGGCGGGCGGATCGGCCAGGGGATCTCTGCGGGGCCGATGGTGTGGACGCCGTCCGATCGGACCGTCGATCGAGCAGGCCTCGGTCGCGCTCCACGTCCGCCCCTCCTGGGATCGGCCGGAGCTCCCCGGAGCTCGCTGTCGTCCCGACCCCTGGATGAGCCTCACCAGCGCGGTCGGCGGCCTCGGCCATCGACCTTCCACAGGGGAGCGAGCTCGTCAGCGACACCGTCGATTGCGCCTCTTGTGGATGCCGGCGGCTGCTCGCGGTCGTCCCGCCCGAGGCGATGACTCCCGAGCAGTTGTCGAGCGAGCTCGGAACGACCCCGCAGACACGCATCGCGGGAACCCTCCGGGACCCTCGCGCCATCACGGTGACTGCCACCGTCGAAGGGCCCCTCCTGAAGATCCGGGCCGACTACTGGTCCCAGGAGTACATCCCCTGGGGACGTGTGCGAAGCGTCCTCGTGGGTGCTTCCGCGAACCCGTCCCGTCGCGCTGTGCGATCTCCCTGAGACGGCGGCGGTAGACCCGTCGACGAGGCCGCCGGTCATCGTCCCCGCGAGGAGCGCCCGCTTCAGACCCGCACCGACGACGAACACGTCGATCGACCCGGGGTTCCCGAACGGGGGACGGACCGTGATGCACGTCTGGTCGTGCTGAGCGGCGGTCAGCGGTCGAGGACTTGACGAATGACGAGGACTCGGTTCTCCGTCGGCTCCCGCCCGACCGGGTCGAACCCGCTCGCCGTCGTCACTGAGACCCTGCTCGAGCCGGTCGGCGTGCTCGTGCGCGCCGCGCTGCGGCCGCTTCCCGCCCGCTCAGTCCAGCGGGTAGCCCGGCAGCCCGTCGATGCTGACCGCGTTCCGCGTGGCGCGGTACTCGGCCATGCCGTCGGGGCCCTTCTTCTCGGCCTGGAGGAGGAGCAGGTCGCGCTCGCCGACCGGCTCCATCACCGGCACGCCCCAGCCGCACGCGTCGCTGATGCGGGTGAGCTCGACGGTGACGACCGCGCGGGTGCTCGGGTGCTCGGGGTGCTGCTCCGCGACCTCGGTGAACGCCTCCGAACCGGGCAGGTGCACGGAGCCGGTGCCGTGCAGGCGGACGATGCGCGGACGCGGTCCGAACGACGCGAACATCAGGCACACGCGCCCGTTCTCGCGCAGGTGCGCGATCGTCTCGACTCCGCTGCCCGTGTAGTCGACCCAGCCGACGCGCCGCGGGCCCAGGATCGAGAACGAGTCGTGGCCGCGCGGCGACATGTTGACGTGCCCGTCGGCGGCGAGGGGCGCGGTGGCGACGAACCACATCGGCTGCTCGTGGATCCAGGAGCAGAGGCTCTCGTCGATCTCGTCGTAGACGTGCGCCACGGGGTCAGGCCCCGGCCGCGCGGCGGACCAGCTCGGTGACGGCGGCGCGCGTCTCGGCGTCGGCGGAGACGAGCGCGTAGGCGGTCGGCCAGATCGTGCCGTCGTCGAGCTGGGCGCCGTCCTGGAAGCCGAGGGTCGAGTAGCGCGTGCCGAACTTCGCGCCGGGCTGGAAGAAGACGATCGCCTTGCCGTCCGAGCGCGCGTAGGCGGGGAAGCCGTACCAGGTCTTCGGGAGGAGATCGGGGGCGGTCTCGCCGACGACCTCGTGGAGCATCTGGGCGATCGGCCGCTCCTCGTCGGTCATCGCGGCGATCGCGGCCTCCGCGTCCCTGCGGTCGGCGTCGGCCTTGTCGGCGCTCTTCTGCCGCTTCGCCTCCGCCCGCAGCTCGGCCGCGCGCTGCTTCATCGCCGCGCGCTCGTCCTTCGAGAAACCGTCTTCGGAGGCCATGTCCGCCCGTCCCGTCCGTCTGCGGCTCCCGGTCCGGGAGCGTCCCCGCACATCGTGGCAGCGCCGCACTCGCCGCACAACGGCGGGAGCGAGCGCGAACGCGCGCCCCGGAAGCCCAGCCTCCGCGGTTAGCGTGGGCGGATGCGCCTCCTCCTGATCCGCCACGGCCAGACCCCCTCCAACGTCGCCGGGCTCCTCGACACCCGCATCCCCGGACCCGGGCTCACCGACCTCGGCCGCACCCAGGCCGCGGCACTGCCCGGTCGGCTCGTCGGCGAGGGGATCGGCGCGCTGCTCGTCTCGACGATGGTCCGCACCCACGAGACGGCCGCCCCTCTCGCCGCGGCCCTCGGGCTCGAGCCGATCGAGCGCGACGGCATCCGCGAGGTCGCGGCCGCGGGGCTCGAGATGCGCGGCGACGACGCGGCGGTCGAGGAGTACATGGGCACGGTCTTCCGCTGGGCCGGCGGCGAGACGTCGATCCGGCTGGCGGGCGGCGAGACGGGCGACGAGTTCGCGGCGCGCTACGACGCGGTGGTGGCGGAGGCGGAGGCGCTCGGGCACGAGGTCGTCGCGCTGGTCAGCCACGGCGCGGCCATCCGCTGCTGGGCGGGTCTGCGCTCCCTCGACCTCGATGCGCGCTTCATCGCCGACCACCTGCTCGACAACACCGGCGTCGTCGTCCTCGAGGGCTCGGGCGACGCGTGGACGCTCGTGTCCTGGCAGGGCGAGCCCGTCAGTGGAGTCGGCGCGGCGGCCCCCTCGGGCCCGGCGGGCGAGACCACCGTCTGAGCTGCGGGGCCTCCTCGCCGGTCGAGCAGCGGCGGATGGAGACCGGCCGGAACGAGCGCCGCCGGCCGCGCCATCACGGTAACGATCGCGCAACACTCCGGAAACCAGCTCCGACCAGCACATTCGCTCGCGCCGATCGGTTCATCACCACCCCTGGACCCGCCCCCGCAATTGTCCGACGTTTGCCCCTCGGCGGCTCCGCGGCTACCGTGGTCGGCGGTCCTCACGGGCCCCGATGAACCGGTCCGCGCTCGCACGGCGTCCCCCAGGACGCGCCGCGATCGTACGGTCAACGGGAGTGGAGGCGGCCCCGAGGCCGCCTCGGACGCTCTCGCCTCCACCCCCTGCCGCGCTGAGCGGCGGGACGCACGCGGAGGCTCGACGCACGGCTGTCCCACGCTCCCGACCCGGCACCACGAGATGAGCGCAGGGCGTCGTCCCTGCGCGCCGACGGAGTGTACGTGCACCAGAACCAGCAGATCATCAGCGAGCCCCGGAGCGAGGCGGGCGCCGATCCCGCGACCCCCGCTCTCGAGGCCCGCCACCTCTTCAAGGTGTTCGGCCGGAAGCCCGACGAGGTCGTCCGCCGACTGGGCGAGGGCGCCGACCGCGGCGAGCTCGCCGGACTCGGCACGGCCGCGGTGATCGACGCGTCCTTCACCGTGCGCCGCGGCGAGATCTTCGTCGTGATGGGCCTCTCCGGCTCCGGGAAGTCCACCCTGATCCGCATGCTGAACGGGCTCCAGGAGCCCTCCGCGGGCGAGGTCCTGATCGAGGGCTCCACCATCACCGGCGTCTCCGAGGCGGAGCTGCGCCGCGTGCGCCGCTCGTCGGTGTCGATGGTGTTCCAGCACTTCGCGCTCCTCCCGCACCGCACCGTGCTCGACAACGTCGCGTACCCGCTCGAGATCCAGGGCGTCCCCGCGGCCGAGCGCCGCGAGCGGGCCCTGCTCGCGGTCGAGCGCGCCGGTCTCGCCGGCTGGCACGAGAAGATGCCCGACGAGCTCTCCGGCGGCATGCGCCAGCGCGTCGGCCTCGCCCGGGCGCTCGCCGCCGACACCGACATCGTGCTGATGGACGAGGCGTTCTCGGCACTCGACCCGCTGATCCGCCGCGAGATGCAGGAGCAGCTGATCGAGCTGCAGCACGAGCTCGGCAAGACCATCGTCTTCATCACGCACGACCTCAACGAGGCCATGTTCCTCGGCGACCGCATCGCGGTGATGCGCGACGGCCGCATCGTCCAGATCGGCACCCCGGAGGAGATCCTCACCGACCCGGCGAACGACTACGTCGCCCAGTTCGTGCAGGACGTCGACCGCGCCCGCGTGCTCACCGCCTCCGCCGTGATGGAGCCCGCCCGCTCCGTGGTCACCCTGGCGGCCGGTCCCCGCGCCGCGCTCCGGAGCATGCGCGACCTGCAGACCTCGGCCGCGTTCGTGGTCGGCGGCGGACGCCGCCTGCTGGGCACGGTCCGCGACCGCGACGTGATCGAGCAGGTGCGCCGGAGCACCGGCGACCTCTCGGCGGTCCTCGCCTCCGACGTCGTCACCGTCGGTCCGGACACCGCCCTCAGCGAGGTCATCGAGCCCGCCGTCGAGTCGGCGCTGCCGGTCGCCGTGGTCGACGCCGACGGGCGTCTGCTCGGAGCGATCCCGCGGGTGACCCTGCTCGCGGCGCTCGGCAACGTGCCCGCCCGCACCGGCGAGCACCCGGTGATCGAGCCGCCCGCCACCGTCTCGACCGAGGTCGTCACCGCGACCCTGCATGCGACCGGAGGCCCCGTCGACGACGCCGTCCTCGCGGCGGACGGAGGTGCACGATGACCGATCTCGGATTCCGCCTCCCGCTCGGCGCCCTCGCCGAGGGTGCCGTCGACGTCCTCACGCAGACCTTCCAGCCGGTCTTCGACCTGCTGCGCACCGTCTTCGGCGCCCTCTACTCCGGCGTCGACCTCGTCCTCGCGACACCGCCCTTCTGGGTGATCGTCGCCTTCCTCGCCGTACTGGCCTACGCCGTCCGCGGCTGGGTCTTCGCGGCCGGCACCGCCGTGGGGCTCCTGCTGATCGTGGGGGTCGACCAGTGGGAGAACGCGATGGACTCCCTCGCGCTGGTGCTCGTCGCCTCCGTGATCGCCATCGCGCTGAGCGTGCCGCTGGGCGTGCTCGCCGCGCGCAACCGCACGGCCTCCGCGGTCATCCGGCCCGTGCTCGACCTGATGCAGACGATGCCGGCCTTCGTCTACCTGATCCCCGCGCTGATCCTGTTCCGGGTCGGAGTGGTGCCGGGCATCGTCGCGACCATCGTGTTCGCCATGGCGCCGGGCGTCCGGCTCACCGAGCTGGGCATCCGCGGCGTCGACCCGGAGCTCGTCGAGGCGGGGGAGTCGTTCGGCTCCTCGAAGTGGCGGATCCTCCGCCAGATCCAGCTGCCGCTCGCGCTGCCCTCGATCCTGGCGGGCCTCAACCAGGTCATCATGCTCTCGCTCTCGATGGTCGTCATCGCGGGCATGGTCGGCGCCGGAGGGCTGGGCGGCGACGTCGTCGCGAGCCTCAACCGGATCGATGTCGCGCTCGGCTTCGAGGCGGGCATCTCCGTCGTGATCCTCGCGGTCGTCCTCGACCGGATGACCGGCGCGCTGGGCTCGCCCTCGCCGGCGAGGGTCGCCCGGGCGAAGAACCGCCGCGCCGTCGTGGCGACCCGCTCGGCCGTCGGCGTCGTCTCGATCGGCCTGGTCGCGTCCCTCGGGGCCGCGACCCTCGCCGCTCCCGCCACCGCCGCCTCCGTCGACAACGGCGACCGCACCGACGTGACCGTCGCCGTGTTCCAGGGCTGGGACGAGGGGATCGCCGTCTCCGCTCTGTGGGAGGCGGTGCTCGAGGAGCAGGGCTACGACGTGACCCTGCAGAACGCCGACGTCGCCCCCGGCTTCCAGGGCCTCTCGACCGGCGACTACGACCTCGCCCTCGACACCTGGCTGCCGCTCACCCACGCCCGGTACGTCGAGCAGTACGGCGACTCGATCGTCGACCTGGGCGCGTGGAACGATGAGGCGAAGCTGACCATCGCGGTCAACGAGGACGCCCCGATCGACTCCCTCGAGGAGCTCGCCGCCGACCCGGGCGTCGTCGGCAACCGCCTGATCGGCATCGAGCCCGGCTCCGGTCTCAACAAGACGACGACCGAGGACGTCATCCCCGGCTACGGCCTGGAGGGGATGGACTACCTCACCTCCTCGACGCCAGCCATGCTCCAGGAGCTCTCGAGCGCGACCGCCGCGGGCGAGAACATCGCCGTCACGCTCTGGCGCCCGCACTGGGCCTACGACGCCTTCCCGGTCAAGGACCTCGAGGACCCGAAGGGCCTGCTCGGGCAGGCGGAGGGGATCCACTCCTTCGGCTCGGCCGCGTTCGACGCGGACTACCCGACGATGAGCCGCTGGATCCGCGACTTCCGGATGGACTCGAAGACGCTCTACTCGCTCGAGAACGCGCTGTTCAACGACGGGGCCGACGACCGCTCCGCCGCCCTCGCCGCGTGGATGGACGAGAACCGGGAGTACGTCGACACGCTGATCACCTGATCCGCCACCACGACGAAGGCCGAGAGGCCGGGCGGCCCCGGACCAGGGCTGTCCCGGTCTCTCGGCCTTCGTCGAGCAAGGGTCAGGCGGCGCTGACCCGGCGTCCCGCGGTGGCGCGGACGAGGAGGGTGACCACCAGCACCACGGCGGCGGCGACCAGCGCGGCGATCCCGGCGGGGACCGAGACGAGCTCGCCGGCGAAGCGGCCGACGGCGACCCAGGAGAGTCCCCAGACGAGCGAGAGCATCGGGGCGATGCGGCCGCGGCCGGTGACCGCGATCAGGAGTCCGACGAGCGCGGCGACGGCGAGGACGACGACCGCCCAGACCGCGGCGCCCGGACCGTCCGCGCTGCCGACGCCCGCGCCGACGAGCCCGGCGGTGACGTTCGCGGCCGTGGCCACGCACACCCAGCCGAGGTAGAGCCCGAAGGTGCCGTCCGTCACGATCGCGTCGACCACTCCGGCCGACCGGGTGGTCCGCAGGATCACGAAGATGCGCGCGAGCACGGCGAGCAGCAGGGCGATCACGACGACGCTGAGCGTCAGGAAGCCGGCCTGGACGACCAGGATCCACGCGGCGTTCAGGAGGAGGCTGGCGGCGGCCCAGTAGCCCAGCCGGCGGTGGCGGGTGCGGGCGGTCTGCGAGGGCAGGAACTGCCAGATCGCGTAGGCGATGAGGCCGGTGTAGATGACGCTCCAGATCGCGAAGGCGGGGCCGTCGGGAGCGATGGGGGTCGAGGACGCGGTCAGGGCGCCGCCGGCCGCGTTCTGGATCTGCGTGCCGCCCGCGGCGCCCGAGCCGATGAACGAGCCGATGAGGGCGAGCACCGCGCTCACGGCGACGACGACCTGGCGGATCCGGTCGGCGCGGTCGGGGGTTCGTGTGGCGGTCATGTCGCTCCTCCATTAGTCAGCTGGCTGAGTAATGAGAGTAGCGCGATTCCGCTCCCCGTCCACTGGGGCTTGCGGCGCGGCCCCGGCCCTGGATGAGGGCCGGGGCCGGATTCTCAGGCGCGGGCGGCCGCGTACTGCTCGCGGATCACGGGGCGGTGGTCCGGCGCGGGCTCGGCCACCGAGGTGACGGTCCACGTCGGACGCGATCCGGTCAGCGCCCAGGCGGCCTGCACGGCGGCACCGTCGGCCACGTACTCGCCGGGCGTCGGCACCTGCACGGGCACGTCGAACACCTGCGAGGCAGCGAGCTGCACGGCGCGGTTCTGCGCGGCTCCGCCGATGAGGAGGATGCGCCGCGCCTCCACGCCCTGCGCGCGAACGGCGTCGAGGCCGTCGGCCAGTCCGCAGAGCATGCCCTCGATCGCCGCGCGGGCGAGGTTCGGTCGCGTGGTCGAGGCGATGGTCATCCCGTGCAGGCTCGCGGTCGCGTCCGGCAGGTTCGGCGTGCGCTCGCCCTCGAAGTAGGGGACCAGCACGAGGCCGTCGGCACCCGGCTCCGCCTCGAGCGCCAGTGCGGCGAACTCGTCGAAGTCGCTGCCGAGCAGGGTCGCGGTCGAGGCCAGCACGCGCGCGGCGTTGAGCGTCGCGACCAGCGGCAGGAAGCGCCCGCTCGCATCGGCGAAGCCGGCGACGGTCCCGGAGGCGTCGCGCACCGGGTCGTCCGTGACGGCGAAGACGGTGCCGCTCGTGCCGATGCTGACGACCACGTCGCCGGGGCCGGCGCCGAGGCCGAGCGCGGCGCCCGCGTTGTCGCCCGCGCCGGGGCCGACGACGAGTCCGCTCTTGGTGCGGCCCGCCTCCTCCGAGGGGCCGAGCACGCGGGGGAGCAGCGGGCGGTGGCCGAGGGCGCGCTCGAGCAGGTCGAGGTCGTAGCCGTCCGCTCCCCAGTACGAGGTGCCGGACGCGTCGGACCGGTCGGTCGTGAGCGCGTCGAGCTGCGGACCACGGGCGGAGTCGGGGCCGTAGCCGAGCAGGCGCCAGGTCAGCCAGTCGTGGGGGAGCGCGACGGCGGCGACACGGGCGGCGTTCTCGGGCTCGGCGTCGCGCAGCCAGCGGAGCTTGGTGGCGGTGAAGGAGGCGACCGGCACCGATCCGGTCCGCTCCGCCCAGGCCCCGGCTCCGAGCTCCTCGATGAGCGCGGCGGCGGCGGGCGCGCTGCGGGTGTCGTTCCAGAGCAGAGCGGGGCGGATGACGGCGCCGCTCTCGTCGAGGACGACCATGCCGTGCTGCTGGCCGCCGACCGAGATCGCGGCGACGTCGTCGAGCCCGCCGGCGTCGGCGAGGGCGAGCTGCAGCGCCTCCCACCACGCGGCCGGATCGACCTCGGTGCCGTCCGGGTGGCTCGCCCGGCCGGTGCGCACCACGGCGCCGGTGTCGAGGTCGCGGACGACCACCTTGCAGCTCTGGGTCGACGAGTCGATCCCTGCGACGAGCGTCATCGCTGTCCTCTTTCGTTGGGGGGTTCGGGTTCGGGCGTCCGGTGCGGAACCGGGCCGGATGCAGGAGAACGGACGAGATCCCGTGCCGGTGCAGGGGATCTCGTCCGTCTCAGGTCGTCCCGCGGCGGACCGCGGGCTCAGGAGGTGCGGGTCAGCCGCGGGCGCCGAGCAGGTGCTCGGTGGCCAGCTGCTGCAGGCGCACGAAGCCGAAGCCCTTGCCGCCGAGGTAGGCGTCGGCGTCGAACGACTCGTACGAGGCGGTGTCCGCGAGCAGGTCGTCGTACGACTCGCCCTCGTTCAGCGTCGGGGTGGAGAGCTCGGCGACCTTCGCGGCGGCCAGCGCCTCCTGCACCTCGGGGTCGGCGCGGAAGGCCGCGGCGCGCTCCTTGAGCAGCAGGTAGGTGCGCATGTTCGCGGCGGCCGAGTCCCAGACTCCGGTCTCGTCCTCGGTGCGCGAGGGCTTGTAGTCGAAGTGGCGCGGGCCGTCGTAGGCCGGGACGCCGCCGGGGCCGCCGTTCTCGAGGAGGTCGACGAGCGAGAACGCGTTGTGCAGGTCGCCGTGGCCGAAGACCAGGTCCTGGTCGTACTTGATGCCGCGCTGGCCGTTGAGGTCGATGTGGAAGAGCTTGCCGTGGTACAGCGCCTGGGCGATGCCGGCGGTGAAGTTCAGGCCCGCCATCTGCTCGTGGCCGACCTCGGGGTTCACGCCGACGAGCTCGGGGCGCTCGAGGGAGTCGATGAACGCGATCGCGTGGCCGAGCGTGGGCAGCAGGATGTCGCCGCGGGGCTCGTTCGGCTTGGGCTCGATGGCGAAGCGGATGTCGTAGCCCTTGTCGGTGACGTAGTCGCCGAGCAGGTTGACGGCCTCGCGGTAGCGCTCGAGCGCGGCGCGGATGTCCTTGGCGGAGTCGTACTCGGCGCCCTCGCGGCCGCCCCACATGACGAAGGTCTTCGCGCCCAGCTCGGCGGCGAGGTCGATGTTGCGGAGGACCTTGCGCAGCGCGAAGCGGCGGACGTCGCGGTCGTTCGAGGTGAAGCCGCCGTCCTTGAAGACCGGGGCGCTGAAGAGGTTGGTGGTGACCATCGGCACGACGAGGCCGGTGGACTCCAGCGCGCCCTTGAGGCGGTCGATCTGGGTCTGGCGCTCGGCGTCGGTGGAGCCGAAGGCGAACAGGTCGTCGTCGTGGAAGGTGAGGCCGTACGCGCCGAGCTCGTCGAGCTTCTCGACCGCGTGGACGACGTCGAGCGGCTCGCGGGTCGGGCCGCCGAACGGGTCCGTCCCGTTGTAGCCGATGGTCCAGAGGCCGAACGAGAACTTGTCGGCGCGGGTGGGGGTCAGGGACATGGGATCCGAATCCTTTCCGGCGACGTCGCCGAATTGTTGTTGAGCCCAACATATCCCCTGAGGGTCGGGAGGCGCAACGAGCGGAAGGCCCGGCGCGTCGCCCTCCGGCCCCTCGCGGGTGCCGCCCGTTCGTGCCGCGGAACCGCTCGCGGAGCGGGCCGGCGCCCGGGGAGGTCGTCGCGAGGATCGCTTGCGCAAGCGCTTCGACTGTGCGTACAGTCGCTCCAGCACGACCGGTCGAAGCGCTTCGAAGCTCGACCGCGACCGACGACGACGTCCGGCAGGAGGAGCCATGGCGACCATCCACGATGTGGCCCGCGCTGCCGGAGTCTCGATCAGCACCGTCTCCTACGCCCTCTCCGGCAAGCGCTCGATCGCCGCCTCCACCCGGCAGCGCGTCGACGACGCGGTGCGCCAGCTCGGCTACCGGCCCCACGCGGGAGCCCGGATGCTCGCCGGGGCGCGGACCCACATCCTCGCCCTCTCCGCCCCGATGCGCGGCGAGCTGCATCTGCCGACCCACATGCGCTTCGTCACCGAGGTGCTCGAGCGCGCCCGGGAGTCGGACTACGACGTCCTGCTGCTCGTCACCGACGAGGCGTCCAGCGGCATCGGGCGCGTGTCCTCCTCCTCGCTCGTCGACGGCATCGTCCTGATGGGCGTCGACGACGACGACGACCGCGCCGAGCTGATCCGCGCGGCCGGGGTCCCCGCCACCTTCATCGGCGTGCCCGCCGACTCCCACGATCTCGCCTGCGTCGACCTCGACTTCGCCGAGGCCGCCCGCCAGAGCGTCCGCCGGCTCGCCGAGCTGGGCCACCGCTCGCTCGGCCTGCTCGAGCACCCGCAGTCCTACACCGACCGCAACGCCGGCTTCGTCCGCCGCTTCGACGAGGCGTTCCGCGCCGAGGCCGCGGCGCTCGGAGTCGAGATCGCGGTCGAGCGCCCGCACATCGGCCGGCCGAGCGCACAGGCCGCGATCGACGCGATCCTCGCCGCACCCGTCCCGCCCACCGCGCTCGTGCTGCACTGCAACGAGCCCGTGGCGGAGGCGGCGATCGAGCGCGTCCTCGAGCGCGGCCTCTCCGTCCCCGGCGACCTGTCGATCCTGGCGGCCTGCGCCAGCTACGACGGCGGCGCCCTCCCGGTCCCCACCAGCAGTCTTCCCCTCCCGTTCGACGCGATGTGCCGAGCGGCCGTCGCGCGGACCCTCCAGCAGATCGACTCCGGCCGCACCGTCGGCGTCGAGCTGCTCCCGCCCTCCTACGTCGACCGCGGATCCCTCGCGGTCGCTCCGACCGGCGCTCCGGTGCCGGCGGTCCCGTCCGGCACTCCCGCGCCGGCCTCCCTCTAGTCCTCCACCCTCTTCCTGCCCGCTCCGGCTCTGCGCACTGTCGAAACGCTTCGACACCATGCCCCCGCGAGAGAGCGCTCCCTGCACCACCTCCGCAGCACCACCGCACCGTTCGAAGGAGAACCACCGCAATGTCGCTCCGATCCCGCTCCGCCTTCCACCGCCCGACCGCCGGTCTCAGCCGGCGCAACCTCCTCGCCGGCGGAGTCGGCCTCAGCGCGATGTTCGCGCTGGCCGCCTGCTCCGGTGGCGGCTCCGACGCCGGCTCCGATGCGCTCTCGACCACGGTCGACGGCGCCGGCCGCACCCTCACCCTCTGGGACTTCGAGACGCCCGACAGCGACCGCGGCATCGCGTGGCTCGCCGCCCGCGACATCTTCACCCAGGAGACGGGGGCCGAGATCGCGTACGAGTTCAAGGCCTTCGAGCAGTTGCGCACCGGCGCCAGCCAGATCTTCAACTCCAACTCGGCACCCGACGTCGTCGAGTACAACAAGGGCAACGCGACCAGCGGACTCCTCTCGAGCCAGGGCCTGCTCACCAACCTCGACGAGGCGGTCGCGTTCTACGGCTGGGACTCGCTGATCCCCGGCGCGCTCCAGACCACCGCGAAGTACGACGAGAACGGGATCATGGGCTCCGGCTCCTGGTACGGCATCCCCAACTACGGCGAGTTCACCTTCGTCTACTACAACAAGGACGCCTTCGCCGCGAACGGACTCGAGGTCCCCACCACCTACGAGGAGTTCACGGCCGTCCTCGACGCCTTCGTGGCCAAGGGGATCACCCCGCTGGCCGAGGCCGGCGCCGAGTACCCGTTGCAGCAGCTCTTCTACCAGCTAGCGCTGCTGAAGGCCGACCGCTCCTGGATCACCGACTACCAGACCTACACGGGCGAGGTCGACTTCGAGGACGCGGCCTGGAGCTACGCGGCCGACCAGCTGAAGACCTACGTCGACAAGGGCTACTTCTCGGCCGACGCCTCCGGGCTGAAGGCGGAGGACGCGGGCACGGCGTTCATCTCGGGCGAGTACCCGATCTTCTTCTCGGGCTCCTGGTGGTTCGGCCGCTTCAAGACCGAGATCACCGGATTCGAGTGGGACACGTTCCTCTTCCCGGGCGCCGAGTTCACGATGGGCTCCGCCGGCAACCACTGGGTGATCCCGGAGACGGCGAAGAACAAGGATCTCGCCTACAAGTGGATCGACATCACGATGCGACCCGAGATCCAGAACCTCATCGGCAACAACGGAGGCATCCCGCTGGTCGTCGACGAGAGCGCCATCACCGACGAGAAGAGCAAGGCGCTGCTCTCGCAGTGGAAGACGGTCGTCGACGGCGACCAGCTCTCCTTCTACCCCGACTGGCCCACCGCGACCTTCTACGACGACCTGGTCGCCGCCACGCAGGAGCTCATCAACGGCTCCTCCGACGAGTCCGCCATGCTGTCCGACCTCCAGGCCAAGTACGACGACGGAGTCGCCGACATCACGTGACGCGGAAGCGTCACGTGATGTCGGCCGAGGCGGCCGACTCCGCGCCTGCAGGCGCGGAACGGCAGCGGAAGACCTGAGGACGTGACGGCGACCCCTCGAGGGGGTCGCACGAACACCGCCGAGCCTCCACCCCACCGCGGTATGCCGCTCCGGTTCGCGACACGCCGTCGCCTCCGTACCGGAGCGGCATCCCGCGGCAGCACCCAACTACCCCGTCCGACCTAGGAGTACCCATGACGACGACAGCACCTCGTCGCGCGGAGAGCGCGCCGACTCCCACGACGCCGCCCCGCGAGAAGCGCTCCGGCGGCTACTGGCTCTACCTGATCCCCGGGTTCGTGCTCTTCACGTTCATCGTGCTGATCCCGCTGATCTGGAACGTCTACATCAGCTTCACGTCCTGGCGCGGCATCAAGCCGCCGATCTTCATCGGCCTCGACAACTGGATCGAGCTGATGGGCGACGACCAGTTCTGGACCTCGTTCCTCAACTCGGTCTACATGATCATCGCGATGGTGATCGTCCCCACGATCCTCGGGCTCCTGCTCGCGGCGATCCTCTTCGATCTCGTCGGCAAGAAGTTCGGCGGGCGCCTGGCGAGCTTCCTCCGCGCCACCTACTACCTCCCGCAGATCCTGCCGACCGTCATCGCCGCGATCGTCATCGGCTGGATCCTCCGCCCCGACAACGGCGCGCTGAACTCGATCCTCGAGGCCGTCGGGCTCGGCTCCCTCTCGCACGACTGGCTCGGCAAGCCGGACACCGCGATGCTCTCGATCATGGTCGTGATGATCTGGGTGCAGCTGGGCTACCCGGTCGTCATCTTCATGGCGGCGCTGCAGCGCGTGGACCCCGAGCTCTACGAGGCGGCGGAGCTCGACGGGGCGAACTGGTTCCAGCGCTTCCGCTGGATCACGGTCTCGATCATCCGGCCCGAGATCTTCGTGGTCACCCTCACCTGCACCATCGCCGCGCTGAAGGTCTTCGGCCCGATCTACGCCCTGACCCGCGGCGGCCCCGGCGACTCCACGATCGTCCCCTCCTACTACTCGTACACCGAGTTCTTCCAGAAGCAGCAGGTGGGCTACGGCGCCACCATCGCGACCGCGCTCACGATCGTCATCGTGATCCTCGCCGTGCTGTTCATCCGCGCCCAGGAGCGCGTCGAGCGCAGCGAAGGAGCCCGCTGATGTCGGCCATCGAGACCCTGCCCCTCACCCAGGCCGGCACGGAGGACGCGGACCTCTCGTCCTCCCGTCCCGCCAAGCCCGCGAAGGGCACGACGAAGCGCACCCTCGGCGACTGGGTGATCCTCGCCGTCGCCGTGGTGATCGGGCTCGTGATCATCAGCCCGGTGCTGCTGATCCTGCTCAACTCCTTCAAGACCCCCGCGGAGTACTCGGCGAACGGCCCGCTCGCCTTCCCGACCGGCCTCTCCTTCGACGGCCTCTCGACCTTCTGGAGCCGCGTCGACTTCCCCGAGAAGCTCGGCAACTCGATCCTCATCTCGGGGTCGGTCGCGATCCTCGCCGTCGCCCTCTCGGTGCTGAACGCCTACGCGATCGGCATCGGCCGGGTCCGCGGCCGGAGCTGGATCATCGTCCTGTTCCTGCTGGCGAACATGCTCCCGCAGGAGGCCCTGCTCTACCCGCTGTACTACATGTTCAAAGCGGTCGGGATCTACGACACCCAGCTGTCGGTCATCGTCATCTTCACCGTCATCCAGTCGGCGTTCGGCACCTATCTGCTCTCGAGCGTCTACGGCACCTTCCCGAAGGAGATCCTCGAGGCCGCGGCTCTCGACGGCGCCTCGAAGTGGCAGGTCCTCACCCGGGTGATCGTCCCGATCTCGCGGCCCACCCTCTCGGTGCTGATGATCTTCTTCTTCATCTGGACCTGGAACGAGTTCCTCATCCCGCTGGTCTTCCTGGTGAGCGACGCGACGCAGACCGTCCCGATCGCGATCTCGAGCCTCCAGGGCGACAAGATCATGGACGTCACCACGACCAGCGCGAGCGCCCTCCTGGGCCTTCTCCCGACGCTGATCTTCTTCCTGATCTTCCAGCGCACCCTCACCCGCGGCATCACCGCCGGCGCGGTCAAGTAGCCCTCTCTCCCTCCGTCGGCGCCTCCCTCACGGGATCCGCCGGCGCGCCATCGAAAGGCACCCCCATGAAGTTCACCGACGGGTTCTGGCAGACGCGGGCCGGATTCACGCCCCTGTTCGCGCAGGAGGCGTACGACATCCGCACCGACGGCACCTCGCTCGAGGTGATCGCCCCGACCCAGGTCATCCAGGGCCGCGGCGACGTCCTCAACCGGCCGGCGCTCACGGTCACGGTGTCCTCGCCGGCCGAGGGGGTCGCGCGGGTGCGGATCGAGCACTGGCGCGGGACGGCGGTGCGGCCCGGCTTCGAGCTGGCCGGGGGCGACGTCGGAGCGGCGGAGGTGACGGAGTCCGGCGGCGTGCTGCGCACCGGCGACCTCGAGGTCCGGATCAGGCAGGGCGCTCCGTGGTCGCTGGAGTTCTGGGACACCTCGACCGGCACGCGCCTCACCGGCTCCGGGCACAAGGCGCAGGGCTACCTGACCGGACCGGACGGAGCCGCCTACCTGCACGAGCAGCTCGACCTCGGCGTCGGCGAGCTGGTCTACGGGCTCGGCGAGCGCTTCGGCCCCTTCGTGAAGAACGGCCAGACCGTGGATGTGTGGAACGCCGACGGCGGCACCTCCTCGGAGCAGGCCTACAAGAACGTCCCGTTCTACCTCTCCAGCCGCGGCTACGGCGTGCTCGTGAACGATCCCGGCCTCGTGTCGTTCGAGATCGGCTCCGAGGCGGTCGAGCGCGTGCAGTTCTCGGTCGGTGGCGAGGCGCTGGAGTACCTGGTGATCCAGGGCCCGACGAAGAAGGACGTGCTGCGGCGCTACACCGGTCTCGCTGGCCGCCCCTCCGTCGTCCCCGCCTGGAGCTACGGGCTCTGGCTGACGACCAGCTTCACCACGAGCTACGACGAGGAGACGGTGAACTCCTTCATCGACGGCTTCGCGGAGCGGGAGCTGCCGCTGTCGGCGTTCCACTTCGACTGCTTCTGGATGCGCGAGTTCCAGTGGACCGACCTCGAGTGGGACCCGCGCACCTTCCCGGACCCCGAGGGGATCCTCGCCCGCCTGCACGAGCGCGGGCTGCACACCTGCGTCTGGATCAATCCGTACATCGCGCAGGCGTCGCCGCTGTTCGCCGAGGGGCGCGAGAAGGGCTACCTGCTCAGAACGGCCTCCGGCGACGTCTGGCAGTGGGACATGTGGGTCGCCGGCATGGCGCTGATCGACTTCACGAATCCGGAGGCGACCTCCTGGTTCCAGGAGAAGCTCCGCGTCCTCGTGCGCCAGGGCGTCGACTCCTTCAAGACCGACTTCGGCGAGCGGATCCCGTCGGAGGGCGTCGTCTGGGCCGACGGGACCGACCCCGAGGCCATGCACAACTGGTACACCCAGCTCTACAACCGCGCGGTGCACGAGGTGCTCGAGCAGGAGCTCGGCGAGGGCCGCGCGGTCCTCTTCGCCCGCAGCGCCACGGTCGGCGGGCAGTCGCTGCCGGTGCACTGGGGCGGGGACAACACCTCCTCCTACGTGTCGATGGCCGAGACCCTGCGCGGGGGCCTCTCGCTCGCGCTGGGCGGGTTCGGCTTCTGGGCGCACGACATCGGCGGGTTCGAGGGCACGCCCGATTCCGGAGTGTTCAAGCGCTGGCTCGCGTTCGGCCTGCTCTCCTCGCATTCTCGGCTGCACGGATCCTCCTCGGTGCGCGTGCCGTGGGCGTTCGACGAGGAGGCCGTGGAGGTCACCCGGCTCTTCACCCGGCTGAAGCTCTCGCTGATGCCCTACCTCTTCGCGGCGGGGGCGGAGGCGGCGAGCACCGGCGTCCCGATCATGCGGCCGATGGCGCTCGAGTTCGAGGACGACCGCAGCGCCGCCCACCTCGACACGCAGTACCTGCTCGGGCACGACCTGCTCGTCGCTCCGGTGTTCACCGAGGACGGCACGGTCGAGTTCTACCTCCCGCGCGGGACGTGGACGAGCTGGTGGACGGGCGAGCGGATCGTCTCGACGGGGGAGTGGCGACGCGAGGTCCACGGCTTCGACTCGCTGCCGCTGTACGTGCGCGAGGGCGCGGTGATCCCGGTGGGGGCCCGCCAGGACTCGGCCGAGTACGACTACCTCGACGGGCTCGAGCTGAGGGTGTTCCCGGGGCCGGACGGAGCGACGCCGGTCCGGGTCGTCGCGCACGACACGGGGGAGGAGACGGCGTTCACCGTGACGCGCTCCGGCGGCGACGTCTCGGTCGACGGCCCGGCCGGCACCTGGACCTGGGTCGAGGCCTGAGCGGCGCCCTCCTGCTGATCGAGCAGCGGGCGCAGCCCGCCCCTCGAGACCCCCCGCCCCGCCCCCGGCTAGGCTGACCCCCGCAAGCAGAGGAGACCGCGGATGCCCGACCACGCGACGCGCGGCAACAACCTCGACCGCGTCCGGCGGCACAACCTCTCGGCGATCCTCCGCCTCGTGCACCGCGGCGGCCCCCGCTCCCGCTCGCAGCTGACCCGCCTGACCGGCCTCAACCGCTCCACGATCGCGGCGCTGGTCGGCGAGCTGGTGGAGCTCGGCATCGTGCGCGAGCGCGAGCCCGCCACGCCGAACCAGGTCGGCCGGCCGAGCCCCGTCGTCGAGGCCGATCCCGGAGTCGTCGCGCTCGCCGTGAACCCCGAGATCGACGCCGTCACGGTCGCCGTGGTCGGCGTCGACGCCGTCGTCCGCCGCCGCATCCGCCGCTCCGCCTCCGTCCCCACCGCCGAGGCCGCCGCCCGTCTGGCGGCCGAGGCGGTCGCCGAGCTGCTCGCCGAGCTGCCCGAGGAGACGCGGACCGTCGGCATCGGCGTCGCCGTGCCCGGACTCGTCCGCGACGCCGACGGCCTCGTCCGGGTCGGCCCGCACCTCGGCTGGGACGACGAGCCCTTCTCCCGCATGCTCGCGGACGCGACCGGCCTGCCCGTCCTCTCGGCGAACGACGCCAACCTCGGTGCACTCGCCGAGAGCGTCCTCGGCGCCGGCCGCGACGTCTCGCACCTCGTCTACCTCAACGGCGGCGCGAGCGGAGTGGGCGCCGGTGTCATCGTCGGCGGCGCGCCTCTGCACGGCATCGACGGCTACGCGGGGGAGATCGGCCACACCCTCGTCAACAGCGCGGGCATCGACTGCCACTGCGGCGCCGTCGGCTGCCTCGAGACCGAGGTCGGCCGCGCCGAGCTGCTCACCGTGCTCGGCCTCGACGAGAGCGAGCGGCTGGAGGAGGCGCTCGCCGCCTCCGAGGACCCGGCCGTCCGCGCCGAGGTCGAGCGCCAGCTCGGGCACCTCGCGGTCGCCCTGCGCAACGTGATCAACGTGTTCAACCCGCAGCTCGTGGTGCTGGGCGGCTTCCTCGGGGCGCTGATCGGAGTCGCGCCGGGGTTCCTGGAGGAGCGCCTGGGCCGCGGCGGCCCCTTCCGGGTCGCACTCGACTCCGTGCGCATCGTGCGGACCGAGCTCGGCGCCGATCTGCTCATGCTGGGCGCCGCCGAGCTCGCCTTCGAGCGCCTGCTCGCCGACCCGCTCGGCACTCCGCTCCACCCGGTCTGACCCGACGGCGGTCCGAGGGGTGGCGCCCCTGTCCGACACGTGATCGAATTGATTCGACCGAGCGGCGTGGAGCCGACGAGGTCCGCTCCCGCGCCGAGGACGACACCGGCCGCCCCCCTCCCTCCCACCCCGCTGCGCCCTGCGCAGGAAGGCACTCCGTGTCCACTCCCGCCTCGACTCCGACCGGCTCCCTCCCCGTGCACCGCCACCCGGGCGACGCCCTGACGGCCCGCCAGCGCCTCGTCTACGTGATCGTCCTCGGCTCGCTGACCGCCCTCGGGCCGTTCACGATCGACCTCTACCTGCCGGCGTTCCCCGCGCTGCAGAGCGAGCTGAACGTGTCGGAGGCGGCGGTCCAGCTGACCCTCACCGGCACGACCCTCGGCTTCGCGCTCGGCCAGCTGGTCGTGGGCCCCTGGAGCGACGCGGTCGGCCGGCGCCTGCCGATCCTCCTGGCCACCTCGCTGCACGTGCTGGCCTGCGTCGGCGCGGCGCTCGCCCCCGAGATCGTCACCCTCGGCGTCTTCCGCTTCCTGATGGGGGCCGGCGCGGCGGCGGGCGGCGTGGTCGCGATGGCGATGGTCCGCGACCTCTTCGGCGGACGCCCGCTGGTGCGGATGCTGTCCCGGCTCGCCCTGGTGTCGGGCCTCGCGCCCGTGCTCGCGCCGGTCATCGGCTCGCAGCTGCTGCTGATCATGGACTGGCGCGGGATCTTCGTCTTCCTCGCCGCCTACGGCGTGCTGGTCGTCGCGGCCGTCGGCCTGCTCGTCGTCGAGACCCGGCCCCGCGCCGCCCGACACGAGCGCGAGCACCGCTCGCTCGTGCAGCGCTACCGGGCCGTCCTCAGCGACCGCGTGTTCCTCGGAGTGGCGGTGATCGGGGGCATGACCTTCGCCGGCCTGTTCACCTACCTCTCCAGCTCCTCGTTCCTGTTCCAAGGCCTCTACGGATTCGACGCGCAGCAGTACGGGCTGCTCTTCGCCGTGAACTCGCTCGGCGTCGTCCTCGGCGTGCAGGCGTCCTCCTACCTCAGCCGGAGGATCGGGCCGCAGTGGATCCTCGCGATCACGACGCTGACGCTGTTCACCTCCGCCGGCCTGATCGCCCTCTTCGACGTGCTCGGGCTGGGGCTCTGGGGCACGCTCGTCCCGCTGTGGTTCTTCATCGCGTCCTGCGGCTTCAGCTTCCCGTGCGTGCAGGTCCTCGGCCTGGTCAACCACGGCCGGGAGGCGGGGACGGCCGCGTCGCTGCTCGGAGCGGTCAACTTCGGCACCGCCGGACTGCTGTCGCCGATCTCGGGGGTCTTCGGCGCCGGCTCGGCCGTGCCGATGGCCGTGGTGATGATGGCGACGGCGACCGTGTCGATCCTGGCGCTCTGGCTGATCGTCCGGCCGAGGAGCGTCCCGGCGCTGCAGGACTGAGCGCTCGGCTCCGGGCCCCGGCGGTCCGGCACGCCCCGCTCCTGCAGCTCCTCCCGGGTGTTTCGGGCCCTCGCTGGATCCGCTCCCGAGCGCCGCTGCTACAGTCCCCTCCCATGTCCTCCCGCGACTCCTCCGCCCTGCTCGCCGAGCTCTCCGACCCCGACCGCGACGTCCGCCTCCGTGCGGCGATGACCCTGGGCGAGCTCGCCGAGCCCGCCACCGCCGAGCCCCTCGCCGCGCACCTGTGGGAGGAGCCGGACTTCTTCGTCCGCGACGTGCTCACCTGGTCGCTCGGCCGCCTCGGCTCCGCCGCCGTCCCCGTCGCCCGCGAGGCGCTCGGCCGCGAGCCCCGGGTGCGCACGCAGGCGCTGCACGTGCTCAGCAAGATCCTCGACCCGGCGACGCTCGACGACATCGCCCCGCTGGCCGCCGACTCCGAGCCCGCCGTCGCCGCGAAGGCCCGCTTCGCGCTGGGCCGCCTCGGCGACGAGCGCGCGCTGCCGGTCCTGCTCGGCCTGCTCGGCGACGACGACGCGGAGGCGCAGAACGTGCTCACCGACGTCCTCGCCTCCTTCGGCGCCGCGGCCGTCCCCGGTCTGGAGCAGGCCCTCCGCGAGGGGTCCGCGCCGGTCCGGCGTCACGCCGCCGCCGCGCTCGGCTACCTGGGCGACGACGCGCGTCCTGCCGTCGACGCGCTGGACGGGGCCGCCGGCAGCGACGACTCCGCGCTCGCGGTCTCGGCCGTGATGGCGCTCGGCTCGATCACCGGTCCCGACGCGGCCGCCGCCCTCGAGCGGGCCTCCGCCTCGGGCGACTCCCGCGTGAGCGCCGTCGCCGCGCGGCTCCTCGCCCGCTCCTCCGAGCCGACCCGGCTCGACGCCCTCCGCGCCGCCCGCCTGGCCCGCGCGGCCGGCTGAGCCGCGCCGCGAGACCCCCGCGGCGGAAGGCCGGGCATCCGCACGGCCGGTCGAACCGTGCCACGAACCCCGGCGCGCGGACGCCGGTCTTCCGAACGGTCGACCGAGCCGCCCCGCAACCCCCAGCGGGGGAACGCCCGGTGACGGCATCATGTCCGGATGGATCACCGCGACGACCGCCTGTCGACCGAGCCCGGAATCGCGCGCCCCGATGCCGTCCAGCGCGCGCGGATGCGCGAGCAGGTACCGTCCGACGACGTCGCCGCCCGGCTGCTGACGAAGGAGGCGGCCCACCGGGTCTCCCGCCGCTGGCCGCTGATCTCCGCGTCGCTCGCGATCCTGCTCACGGTGCTCCTCGCCGTGCTGATCGCCTTCCGCCCCACCTCGGCCTTCCGCTTCGACGTGGAGTGGATGGACGAGATCGTCGAGCACCGCTCGCCGGTCTGGGACATCCCGGCCCTCGTCATGAACACGGTCGGAGCGGGGCTCGTCGGCACGACGCTCATCCCGCTCGGCATCGTCGCCGTGCTGCTGGTGTTCCGCAGGCGGTGGGCCGCGCTCTACTACGCGATCGCCGCGCTGGTCAGCGTGGGCGCCACCCAGCTCGTCAAGGAGCTGGTGGGACGCGCCCGCCCGGCCGACATGCTCGTCACCAGCGACTACGGCTCCTTCCCGTCCGGCCACACCGCCAACGCGGCGACGACGGCGATGGTGCTGGCCCTGGTGTTCCCGCTGCTGTGGGTCTGGATCGCGGGCTTCCTCTACACCGTGGCGATGATGGCGAGCCGCACCTACCTCGGCGCCCACTGGCTGAGCGACACCGTCGGCGGCCTGCTGCTCGGGATCGGCGTGGCGCTCGTGGTCTGGGCTCCGCTCGCCGGCCGCCTGCGCACCGAGGCCGAGCTCCCGCACCCGCCGATCTGGATCCGCCGCACCACCTGACCGGCATAGCGCTCCCTGCGAGGGCTTCGAGGCCCCGAGGATCGGCGCCCGAGGAGCGCGGAGGCTCGCCGATCAGCCGAAGGCGGCGAGGGAGTCGAGCTCGTTGAAGGTGTAGACGTGCAGGCCCGCGAGGCGGTCGCCCGCCGCCGCTTCCAGGCGCGCGACGAACGCGGACGGGTCGAAGCGGCGTCCGCGGAGGAGCCCGCCGGCCACCGAGGTGCTCCGCTTCAGGAAGCCGAGCGAGGAGCCCACTCCGATCCGCGCGCCCAGCGTCAGCAGCCGCGAGCGCGCGACCGGCCCCGGCACCCCCGCCCACAGATCGGCCGTGATCCCCGTCTCGCGGAGCCGGTCGGCGTAGCGGACCACCGCGTCGACGTCGAAGCACATCTGCGTGACGATCGAGCGGATGAACGGAGCGCGCTCGCGCAGGTGCCGCTCGATGCTCTCGTCGGAGAGGTGCGGGTGGCCCTCGGGATAGCCTGCGATGTCCATGGCCAGCCCGGGTGAGATCTCCCGGGCGTCGCGGATGAGCTCGAGGCTCGTGGAGTAGGTGCCGGCCGCCGAGGACGCGTCGCCCGAGATCACGAACGCCTCGTCGATCCCCGCCTCGCCCATCCGCTCGAGGACCCGCTCGAGTGCGGCGCGGCCCTCGACGTTCCGCGCCGCCAGGTGGGGCACCACGCGGAACCCGCGCCCGGCCAGCGCGACCGCGCAGTCCACGGTCCGCCCGGTCCCGTGCTTCGGCAGGCTGGTCACGGTCAGCGTCACCGCGGAGGGGTCCGGGAACGCCCGTGCGGCGCGCTCGCCGATGTCGTCGGCCGGGATGATCTCGAAGCGAGCGCGGGTCATCGGCCCAGCCTGCCACGCGGAGCCGGAGCGGCGCGGGTGGTGGCCGAGGCCGCACGAGTGTCGGAGGGGCGCCCTAGCCTGGAGCCGATCGCCGCCCGGTGGTCGCGGAAGGAGTCGCGTGTACCTGGAGTCCGGCCGCGTGGTCACGAGCCCCACCGACCTGTCGAACTGGGCGGCCTGCGAGTGGGCCGTCCTCCGCCGGTTCGACGCCCTGCTCGGCCGCGCCCCGCGCCTCGAGGCCGAGAGGGACGGGATGCTCGAGCGCACCGCGGTACTCGGCGACGAGCACGAGCACCGCTTCCTCGCCGAGCTGAAGCGCACGCACGAGGTGCTCGAGTTCGAGCGCCCCGAGCCCGCCGGCTACCCCGCGGCGGCCGAGGCGGCCGTCGAGGCGATGCGCGCCGGGGTCAACGTGCTCTACCAGGCCACCTTCTTCGACGGCGAGTTCCTGGGCTTCTCGGACTTCCTCCTCCGCACCGCCGACGGCGCCTACGAGGTCTACGACACCAAGCTCGCCCGGCACGCGAAGATCCCGGCGCTGCTGCAGCTCGCCGCCTACGCCGAGCAGATGCAGGCCCGCGGCATCCGCGTGGGGGAGCAGGTGCACCTCGTGCTCGGCGACGGCTCCGTCACCAGCCACGAGCTGGCCGTCGTCGCCCCGGTCCAGCGCGTGCAGCGCGCCCGGCTCCGCGCCGTGCTCGACGAGCGCCTCGCCGCCGACGAGCCGCTGGCGTGGGGCGATCCGCGCTACCCCTCCTGCGGACGCTGCTCGGTCTGCGCGCCCGAAGTCCAGGCGCACCGCGATCCGATCCTCGTCGCCGGGATGCGGCTCGACCAGCGGGCGAAGCTCACGGCGGCCGGCGTCCTCACCCTCGACGCCCTCGCCGAGCACGACGGCCCCGTCCCCGGCCTGGGCGCGGGCACGCTCGAGGGCCTGCGCGCCCAGGCGCGGCTGCAGCTGCGGTCGGAGTCCTCGCCGGTGCCGACCGTCGAGGTGATCGACGCCTCCGTGCTCGCCGGGCTGCCCGCGCCCGACCCGGGCGACCTCTTCTTCGACTTCGAGGGCGATCCGCTCTACACCGAGGACAACCGCGAATGGGGCCTCGACTACCTCTTCGGCATGGTCGACGACCAGGAGCGCTTCACCGCGCTCTGGGCGCACGACCTCGCGGCCGAGCGCCGGGCGCTCCTCGACTTCCTCGCGCTCCTGCGGGCGCGCCGGGCCGAGCACTCCCGGATGCACGTCTACCACTACGCCTCCTACGAGCGCAGCCACCTGCTCTCGCTCGCGCTCCGCCACGGGGTCGGCGAGGAGGAGGTCGACGCGCTCCTGCGCGACGGCGTCCTGGTCGACCTGTACCCGGTGGTGCGGCGGGCGCTCCGCGTGGGCTCGCGCAGCTACTCGCTCAAGAAGCTGGAGCCGCTCTACATGGGCGAGGAGGAGCGGGACGCGTCCGGCGTCACGAACGCCGCCGACAGCATCGAGATGTACGTGGAGGCGCGCGCCGCACAGAGGGCCGATCCTGTCGAGGGGCAGCGCGGGCTCGACCTCGTCGCCGAGTACAACGCCTACGACTGCCGCTCCACGCTCCGCCTGCGCGACTGGCTCCTGGAGCTCGCTCCGCCGCGCGAGGAGCTGCCGCCGCTGCTCGAGGTCGAGATCCCCGTGCCCCGCGAGCCGCACCCGGTCGCGGTCGCACTGCTGGCGCAGGTCGAGGGGATCGAGCCGCGCGAGCGCACGGCCGACCAGACCGCGCTCGCCCTCGCCGGCGCGGCGATCGACTACCACCGCCGCGAGGCCAAGACCTTCTGGCAGGAGCACTTCGACCGCCTCCGGCAGCCGCTGGACGAGTGGGCGGACACCCGCGACGTCGTGATGATCGACCGGGTCGAGGTCGTCCGCGACTGGGCGAAGCTCCCGCGCGCCCGCACGCAGTCGCGCGAGCTGCGGATCCTCGGCCGGCTCGCTCCCGGCAGCCGGCTCGGCACCGGCTCGTCGCCGTACCTGGTCTACGAGGCCCCGGCGCCCCCTGGTGCACCCTCGCCCGGTCCCGGTCTGCGCGGCGCCTCCGAGCGCTCTGAGATCCTCGCGGTCGACGACGACGGCGAGTGGATCGTCCTGCTCCTCAAGGAGGGCCTGAAGGCGGGGGAGGATCCGCACGACGACGCTCCGGTCGCCCTCGCCCCCGCGCCGCCGCCGCGCGCCGCGCCCCAGCCCGAGGCGATCGCGGAGTGGGGCGGCGAGGTCCTCGACGCGCTGCCCGCGATGCTGGCCGACCCGGCGCTCGACGTCCTCCGCCGCGTGCCGCCGGGAGCCGTCGCTCCGGTGCAGGGCGACGACGTGATCGGCGCGGTCGTCACCACTCTGCTCGGACTCGAGCGGGCGACCCTCGCCGTGCAGGGTCCGCCCGGCACCGGCAAGACCTACGTCGGCTCCCACGTGATCGCACGGCTGGTGAACGAGCACGGCTGGCGCATCGGCGTGGTCGGCCAGTCGCACTCGGTGGTCGAGAACGTGCTGAGCGCCGTCGTCGGCCGCGGCGTCGATCCCTCCCGCGTGGCGAAGGTGCCCAAGAACGGCACGCCGCCCGAGGCGCTCGCGGCGGCGCCCTGGGCGCCGGTGAAGAACGCGGCGGCACTCACCGCGGTCCTCGAGGAGGGCGGCGGCTGCGTCATCGGCGGCACCGCCTGGACCTTCGCGAACCCGGTCACCGTGCCGCGCCGCTCGCTCGACCTCCTGGTGGTCGACGAGGCCGGGCAGTTCTCACTCGCCCCGACGATCGCGTCGGCCGTCTCCGCCCAGCGGCTGCTCCTGCTCGGCGATCCGCAGCAGCTGCCCCAGGTGAGCCAGGGCGCGCACCCGGAGCCGGTCGACGAGTCGGCGCTCGGCTGGCTCGCCGACGGGCACGACGTCCTCCCGCCCGAGTACGGCTACTTCCTCGCGCAGACCCACCGGATGCACCCGGCGCTCTCCGACGCCGTCTCCGAGCTGTCCTACGAGGGCGCGCTGCGGTCGCGGGCGCCGCAGGTGCGCCACCTGGAGGGGGTCGAGCCGGGCGTGCACTCCGTCCCGGTCGAGCACGCGGGTGACACCACCTCCTCGCCGGACGAGGCGAGGCGCGTCGTCGAGATCGCCCTCTCCCTCGTCGGCCGCGCCTGGACCGACGAGCACGGCGAGCGGACGCTGACCGCGGCCGACGTCATCGTCGTTGCGCCCTACAACGCCCAGGGCGGGCTCCTCCGTACCGCCCTCGACGCCGCGGGCCTCGAGGAGACCCCGGTCGGCACGGTCGACCTCTTCCAGGGCAGGGAGGCGGTGGTCGCCATCGTGTCGCTCGCCGCGTCCTCCGGGGCCGACGTCCCGCGCGGAATGGAGTTCCTCCTCCTGCCCAACCGCCTGAACGTCGCGGTCTCGCGCGCGAAGTGGGCGGCGTACCTGGTGCACTCGCCGGCGCTCGCCGCCTCGCTCCCGACCTCGCTGACCGGCCTCGGGCACCTCTCCGGCTTCCTCCGCCTGCTCGAGCAGGGGGAGCGGGCCGCCCCGTGACGGATCCGGTGGCCTAAAGGCGCGCTCCGCTCCGATTCCGTCGGTGCTCGGCATGGTGGACGACGCGATCCGTCGCTACGGTGTCCCCATGAGAATCCTCCTGGTCGGCGCCGGCGGCGTCGGCGACGCCTTCGCGAAGATCGCCGCGCGCCGCTCCTTCTTCGAGCAGATCATCGTCTGCGACTACGACCTCGCTCGCGCCGAGCGCACGGTCGCCTGGATCGCGGAGCGGCACGGTGCCGACGACCGCTTCGTCGCCGCGCGGATCGACGCCTCCGACGCCGAGAACGTCGAGACCGTCGCCCGCGCGCACGGGGCGACCCACGTGATGAACGCCGTCGAGCCGCGCTTCGTCCCGACGATCTTCGCCGGAGCGCTCGCCGCCGAGGCCGACTACCTCGACATGGCGATGAGCCTCTCGCTCCCGCACCCCGAGCAGCCCCACGAGCTGACGGGGCTCAAGCTCGGCGACGAGCAGTTCGCCGCGGCGGAGGAGTGGTCCTCCCGCGGCCGCCTCGCCCTGGTGGGCATGGGCGTGGAGCCGGGACTCTCCGACGTCTTCGCCCGCTACGCCTCCGACCACCTCTTCGACGAGATCGACGAGCTCGGAGTGCGCGACGGCGCGAACCTCGTCGTGCACGACGCGGACGGCCGCGAGATCTTCGCTCCGTCCTTCTCCATCTGGACCACGATCGAGGAGTGCTTGAACCCGCCGGTGGTGTTCGAGCGCGACCGCGGCTGGTACACCACCGCCCCCTTCTCGGAGCCGGAGGTGTTCGAGTTCCCCGAGGGTATCGGCCCGGTCGAGTGCGTGAACGTCGAGCACGAGGAGGTGCTGCTGATGCCGCGCTGGCTCGACGCGAAGAAGGTCACCTTCAAGTACGGCCTCGGCGAGCAGTTCACCGGCGTCCTGCGCACCCTCCACCTCCTCGGCCTCGACAGCACCGAGCCCCTGCGGGTCCGCTCGGCCGGCGGTCCCGTCGAGGTCTCGCCGCGCGACGTCGTCGCCGCCGCCCTGCCCGACCCCGCCGGCATCGGCCCGCGGATGACCGGCAGGACCTGCGCCGGCCTCTTCGTCTCCGGCACGAAGGACGGCGCCCACCGCGAGGTGTACCTCTACCACGTGAGCGACAACGAGTGGACGATGGCCGAGTACGGCACCCAGTGCGTGGTCTGGCAGACGGCGCTCAACCCGGTGGTCGCGCTCGAGCTCCTCGCGACCGGCGTGTGGACCGGCGCCGGAGTGCTCGGGCCGGAGGCGTTCAGCGCCGACCCGTTCCTCGAGCTGATGGCCCGCCCCGAGGCCGACGGCGGGTACGGACAGTCCTGGCACGTCCGCGAGGACTGATCGGCGCCGCCGACCTAGGCTGAGCCCATGAGTGACGACGACGGGCTCGCCTCGGCGAGGGACGAGGCGCGCGCAGCCCTGGAGGCCGCCCGCCGACTGCAGGCGGAGGCCGCCGAGGCCCTGGCGCGAGCGGAGGCGGCGGCCGCGGCGCTGAACGCGGCGGCCGGCCCGGAGGAGGCGGAGGCCGTCGCGGACGACGTGCGGCTGGTGGCGGCGTCGGGGAGCGGAGCGGAGCAGTCCGCTGCTCCCGTTGCTCCGGACGCCGTCGCTCCGGACGCCGTCGTTTCCGGTCCGATCGCTCCGGATGCAGATGCTCCGCCCACCCCCTCGGCGCCCGCCCCGGCC
>NZ_PSWD01000028.1:0-37169 GCF_002931705.1 Rathayibacter sp. AY1C5 | reverse complement strand
GCCGGGGCCGGCTCGGGCTCGGCCGGGGCGGGGGCCTCGGCGTCGCTCTCGGCGTCGACCGACGGGGTCGCCTCGTCGGTGGCCTCGGTCTCGGCGGCCTGGACCTCGGGGGCCTCCTCGGCGGGAGCCTCGGGCTCGGACGCCGACGCGGCTCCGGAGCCGTCGCCGATGCGCACCAGCTCGGCGCCGACCTCGACGGTCTCGTCCTCCTGGACGAGGATCTCCTCGATCACTCCCGCGACGGGCGACGGGATCTCGGTGTCGACCTTGTCGGTCGAGACCTCGAGCAGGGGCTCGTCCACCTCGACGCGGTCCCCGACGTTCTTCAGCCAGCGGGTGACCGTTCCTTCCGTGACACTCTCTCCGAGTGCCGGGAGGCTGACGGATTCGCTCATGAGCCTGTCTCCTTAAGACGCTTGTGTTTCGATGTCCAGCTTACTGATGCGGAAGCGGCGGATCGCCGCACCGCAGTGGTTCTACAGGGCGTGCAGCGGCTTCCCGGCCAGAGCGAGGTGCGCCTCGCCGAGCGCCTCGTTCTGAGTGGGGTGCGCGTGCACGAGGGGCGCGACGTCCTCGGGGTGCGCCTCCCAGTTCACGATGAGCTGAGCCTCGCCGATCAGCTCGCCGACGCGGGCTCCGACCATGTGCACGCCGACGACGGGGCCGTCGACCAGGCGCACGACCTTCACGGAGCCGGTGGTCCCGATGATCGTGCTCCGGGCGTTGCCGCCGAGGCCGTAGTCGTACACGGCGACGCGCTCGGCGCCGTACTCGGCGATCGCGCGGGCCTCGCCGAGGCCGACGGAGGCCACTTCGGGGTCGCTGTAGGTCACCTTCGGGACGTTGACGTCCGAGACGACCTGCGGGCCCAGACCGGCGATCTCCTCCGCGACGAAGATCCCCTGCTGGAAGCTCCGGTGCGCGAGCTGGAGCCCCGGCACGATGTCGCCCACGGCGTACACGCCGGGGACGGAGGTCTGCAGGCGCTCGTCGGTCAGCACGTAGCCGCGGTCGAGGCGGACCCCGGCCTCCTCGAGGCCGATGCCCGCGGTCACCGGGCCGCGGCCGACGGCGACCAGCAGGATCTCGCCCTCCACCGTGGCGCCGCTCTCGAGCGACACGGAGACGCCGCCCTCGCTCTGCGAGACCGACGCGACGCGGGATCCCAGCTGGAAGGCGATGCCCCGCTTGCGGAAGGCGCGCTCCAGCTGCTTGCTGACGCTCTCGTCCTCGTTGGGAACGAGGTGGGGGAGGGCCTCGACGATCGTGACCTCGGCGCCGAACGAGCGCCAGACGCTCGCGAACTCGACGCCGATCACTCCGCCGCCGAGGACGACGACGCTCGCGGGCACGTGGTCGAGCTCGAGAGCCTGGTCGCTCGTCAGGATCCGGCCGCCGATCTCGATGCCGGGGAGGGTGCGGGAGGCGGACCCGGTGGCGACGACGATCGACGCGCCGTGGAGCACGTGCTCGCCGACGGTCACCGTGCCGGGCGCGGTGAGACGGCCCTCGCCCGTGACGACCGTGATGCCGCGCGAGGACACGAGGCTCTGGAGCCCCTTGTACTTGCCGGCGACGACGCCCTCGCGGTAGCGCGTGACGCCCGCCATGTCGATCCCGGTGAAGCTCGAGAGCACGCCGTACTTCTCTCCCTCGCGGGCGCCGTCCGCCAGCTCGGCGGCGTGCAGCAGGGCCTTGGTGGGCACGCATCCCCGGTGCAGGCAGGTGCCGCCGAGCTTGTCGCGCTCCACGAGCGCGACGCTCATCCCGAGCTGCGTCGCCCGGAGGGCCGCCGCGTACCCGCCGCTGCCACCTCCGAGCACGACCAGGTCGTAGCGCTCTTCCGACACCCAGTGACTCCCTCGCGACGTGCGGTCCCGCTTCCCGGCCGACCGGCTCCGGCGCTGAGCGCCGAGCGGATCGGGAGGGGGGACGAGGCGGGATCTCCCGCCCCGTCGACCCTACTACGCGCTCGCGAAGCCCTCGGCCAGGGCGATCAGCGCGCGCACCGAGACCCCCGTGGCGCCGGCTCCGGTGAAGCCGTAGCCGCCGCCTCCGTTGCTCGAGGGGCCGGCGATGTCGAGGTGCGCCCACGGGATCGTGGTCGCGTCCTCGCCCTCGCCGCGCTTCCCGACGAACTCGCGGAGGAAGTGGCCGGCGAGGAGCATGCCGCCGGCGGTGTTGCCCGGCTTGACGTTCGCGATGTCGGCGATGTCCGAGTTCAGCAGCGGTCGCAGCTCCGCGGGGAGGGGCATCTGCCAGAAGGGCTCTCCCGCCGCGCGGGCGGCGTCGAGGACGCGGGAGACCAGCTCGTCGTCGCCCAGAGCGCCGACGGTCCGGTTGCCGAGGGCGACCACGGAGGCGCCGGTCAGCGTCGCGACGTCGATGATCGCATCGGGCTGCTCCTCGCTGGCGGCGACGAGGCCGTCGGCGAGCACCAGTCGGCCCTCGGCGTCGGTGTTCAGCACCTCCACCGTGGTCCCGCCGCGCACGGTGAGCACGTCGTCCGGGCGGATCGCGGTCCCGGAGGGGAGGTTCTCGGCGATGCAGAGCCAGGCGGTCGCGCGGAGCGGGAGGCCGAGCTCCGCGATGGCGCGCACGACGGCGTACACGGTCGCCGCGCCCGCCATGTCGGTCTTCATCCCGATCATCGAGGCCGGCGGCTTGAGCGAGAGTCCGCCGCTGTCGAAGGTGATGCCCTTGCCGACCAGGGCGAGGTGGGTGCTCGCGCCCTCGGGCGCGTAGGCGACCTTCACGAGGCGGGGCGGGCGGGAGGAGCCGCTGCCGACTCCGAGGATGCCGCCGAACCCCTCCTCCGCGAGGGCCTCCTGGTCCCAGACGGTGACCTCGAGCGGCAGTCCCTCGGCGCCGGTCTGCACGGCCTCGGCCAGCGTCTGCGGGTAGAGGTGCGACGGGGGAGTGTTGACGAGGTCCTTCACCGTGCCGACCGCGCGGCCGAGCACGAGCGCCCGGTCCAGGACGGCGGGGTCGGCCGACTCGCCGCCGCCCAGCAGGACGACGTGCTCGACGGGCGCCTTCGCCGCGGCGGCGGTGCTGCTGCGGAAGGCGGTGAAGGAGTAGGAGCCGAGCGCGGCGCCCTCGGCGACCGCGGCGAGCGTGCCGTCGGAGCCGGCGGGGAGGGAGAGTGCCACGGAGGCGGACCCCGCGAGCAGGCGGACGGCGGCGCCCGCGGCGTTCCGCAGCGCGGTGTCGTCGGGCTCCGCCGAGCCGAGGCCGACGAGGACGATCACTCCGGCACGGACCGAGGACGGCACGCGCACGAGCGTCTCGGCGGCGCCGGTCGCGCCGAGCGCGCTCAGCGCGGGGGCCAGCTCCTCGAAGCCCTCCGCGCCGACGAGCCGGGGACCGTCGGGTCCCGGGGCGACGCCGAGGACGAGGGCGTCGGTGTCGATGTCGGAGGCGGGAACGGTCGAGTACTCGAGAGAGGAGAGGGGCATGGCGGCAATGCTAGGCGCTGTTCGCTGAGGGCTCAGCGGACCCGGACGGGGCGCCGGGACCCCCGTTTAGACTGGACGCATGCTGGATCCGGAAGACCTGTTCGAGATCGAGGGCGACCTCTCCGAGATCCCGCGCGGGCTGCACCTCGTCACGGGCCTGACCGGCTCGGCCGACGCCGGGGGAGCGGTGGGGCAGCTGGGGGAGTACCTCTTCGAGACCCTCGAGCACCGCGAAGTCGCGGTCTTCGACCAGGATCAGCTGCTCGACTACCGGGCCCGCCGCCCCATCATCACGTTCGACCAGGACCACCTGACGGACTACCGTCCTGCGATGCTCCGGCTCTCGCTCGCGCACGACGAGCTGCACCAGCCGTTCCTCCTGCTCACCGGCTTCGAGCCCGACTTCCAGTGGGAGCGGTTCACCCGCGCGGTGGTCTCCCTCCTCGAGCGGCTCGACGTCGCCTCGACCACGTGGGTCCAGGCGATCCCGATGCCCGTGCCGCACACCCGGCCCGTCGGCGTCACCGTGAGCGGCAACCGCGAGGACCTGATCGAGGCGATGTCGGTCTGGAAGCCGCACACGCAGGTGCCCTCGAACGTCCTCCACCTGCTCGAGCTGCGCCTCTACGAGCGCGGTCTGACCGTGGTCGGCTTCGCGCTGCTCATCCCCCACTACCTGTCGGACACCGAGTACCCGCAGGCGGCGGTCGCGGCGCTCGAGAGCATCTCGGCGTCGACCGGCCTCATCTTCCCGACGGACCGCCTGCGCGAGAGCGGGCGGGAGTTCCTCGGCAAGGTCGACGAGCAGGTCGGCGGCAACGACGAGCTGCAGAAGCTGATCTCGGCCCTCGAGGCGCGGCACGACACCTACATGGAGGGGACGAGCCTCCGCTCGCCGCTCACCGACGAGGACGGCTTCGTGCCCAGCGCCGACGCGATCGCCGCCGAGCTCGAGAAGTTCCTCGCGATCCGCCGCCCGGGCGAGGAGCCCACCGCCTCCTGAGCGGCCGTAGGATCGGACGAGTGCGTGATCGTCGAGCCTGGTTCGTCTTCGGTGCCGGAGCGTTCGCCTACCTCGTCGCGGTCCTGGACCGCACGACGCTGGGCGTCGCAGGAGTGGACGCCGCGGAGCGGTTCGGGGTGGCCGCCGCCGTCCTCTCGTCGCTCGCCGTCGTCCAGCTGATCGTCTACGCCGGGATGCAGATCCCGGTCGGGATCCTCATCGACCGGTTCGGCCCGCGGACCCTGATCCTCTCGGGCACGGCCCTGATGATGGCGGGCCAGGTCGTGGTCGCGATCGCGCCGGGCATCGGCGTCGCGATCGTCGGGCGGATCCTGCTGGGAGCGGGGGACGCCGCGATCTTCACCTCCGTGATCCGCCTCACGGTCACCTGGTTCAGCGGACCGATCGTGCCGCAGCTCTCGCAGTGGATCGGCAACATCGGCCAGGTGGGCCAGATCCTCTCCGCACTCCCGTTCGCGGCGATCCTCCACACGTTCGGCTGGGAGCCCGCGTTCCTCAGCGCCGCCGGCCTCGGGGCCGTGTCCTTCCTCGGCGTGCTCCTCCTGGTCGCCGACGTTCCGCCGCGCACCGAGCCGATCACGGTGGTGCCCCCGACGCTCCGGGCGACGATCGCGCAGCTCGGAGTGAGCCTGCGCCGGCCGGGGACGCAGCTCGGCTTCTGGTCGCACTTCGTCACGCAGTCCTCCGGCACGGTCTTCACGCTCCTCTGGGGCTACCCCTTCCTCGTCTACGCGATCGGTCTGCCGCCGACCGTCGCCGCGCCGACCCTCACGATCGTCGTGATCGCGGGGATCGTCGTCGGGCCGGTGCTCGGCGTCCTGACCGCCCGCCACCCCATGCGCCGCAGCAACCTCGTGCTCGGGATCGTCTCGGCGATGGCGGTCGCCTGGACCGTCGTGCTGCTCTGGCCCGGCATCCCGCCGTACTGGCTCGTGGTGCTGCTCCTGATCGTCGTCGGAGCGGGCGGCCCCGGCTCCATGATCGGGTTCGACTTCGCCCGCACGTTCAACCCCTCGCGGAGCCTCGGCGCGGCGAACGGAGTCGTCAACGTGGGCGGGTTCCTGGCCAGCTTCACGATGATGTTCGCGATCGGCCTGATCCTCGACGCACTGGCCGGTCCCGGTGCCTCCTCCGAGCAGACCTACTCGCTCGAGCACTTCCGCCTGGCGTGGTGCGTGCAGTACGTGGTGGTCGGCGCCGGAGTCGTCGGACTCGTCGTCGCGCGCCGCCGGACCCGCCGCCGCCTGGCCGAGGACGAGGGAATAACCGTGGCCCCTCTCTGGGTTGCACTGAGTGACCGGATGCGCCGCGGCCGCGCGGGGCGCTGACGGTCGTCCCCGTCGATCCGCCCTTCTGCAGACGCGATGTCCCAGCGGAACGGCCCGGATCCCGCCGGATCGAGCCCCACTCGCACCGCACCGCACGGCTGCACTACTCAGACGTGCAATAATTGTCAATAGGACCCGTTCGGGTCGAGGAGCACCAGGCCCACGTCGGGCGTGCGACGTCCTCGACTTGACATGGGTCCTCGTAATGCCCACCGACGGACGACGCCTTCCCGCGCCGCCCGCCCCCGGGACGCAACGGATGGAGAGGTGCCGCCATGGCCACCAGAGCTACCAAGACCGCAACGCTCGACGCCGTCGACGACGACGTGACGACGACCACCAAGAAGCCCGCGACGCGCAAGCCCGCGGCGAAGACCACGGCGGCCAAGACCACCGCGGCCAAGACGACCCGCTCGCGCGCCACGACCAAGGCCGCCGCTCCCGCCGACACCGAGGAGGAGCCGACCGACGCCGTCGAGCCCGACGAGGCGGCGGAGGAGGAGGAGACCGAGGTCGTCGCCGAGGACACCGAGACCGACGCGAAGGACGACGCGGAGACGCCGGAGGCCCCGGCCGCCGCTGCCGTCGCCGCTCCGGCCGAGCCGCTCCCGAGCGGTGCGCTCGTCCTGTCGTTCGGCGGAGAGGACGACGAGGTCCCGGTCTACTCGACCGCGATCACCGGTGCCACCGCCGACCCGGTCAAGGACTACCTGAAGCAGATCGGCAAGGTCGCGCTCCTGAACGCGGCCGAGGAGGTCGAGCTCGCGATGCGCATCGAGGCCGGCCTGTTCGCCGAGGACAAGCTCGCCAACTCGACCGACCTCAGCCCGGAGCTCGTCCGCGAGCTGCGCTGGGTCGCGAAGGACGGCCAGCGCGCGAAGAGCCACCTGCTCGGAGCGAACCTCCGGCTCGTCGTCAGCCTCGCGAAGCGCTACACCGGTCGCGGGATGCAGTTCCTCGACCTCATCCAGGAGGGCAACCTGGGCCTCATCCGTGCGGTCGAGAAGTTCGACTACACCAAGGGCTTCAAGTTCTCGACCTACGCCACGTGGTGGATCCGCCAGGCGATCACCCGCGCGATGGCCGACCAGGCCCGTACCATCCGCATCCCGGTGCACATGGTCGAGGTCATCAACAAGCTGGCCCGCGTGCAGCGCCAGATGCTCCAGGACCTGGGCCGCGAGCCCACGCCCGAGGAGCTCTCGCGCGAGCTCGACATGACCCCCGAGAAGGTCATCGAGGTGCAGAAGTACGGGCGCGAGCCGATCTCGCTGCACACGCCCCTGGGCGAGGACGGCGACAGCGAGTTCGGCGACCTCATCGAGGACACCGAGGCGGTCGTCCCGGCCGACGCCGTGGGCTTCACCATGCTGCAGAAGCAGCTGGAGTCGCTGCTCGACTCGCTCTCGGAGCGCGAGGCCGGCGTGATCCGCATGCGCTTCGGCCTCGGCGACGGCATGCCGAAGACGCTCGACCAGATCGGCGACACCTTCGGCGTGACGCGCGAGCGCATCCGCCAGATCGAGTCCAAGACGATGGCCAAGCTCCGCCACCCGTCCCGCTCGCAGTCGCTCCGCGACTACCTCGAGTAGGCCGGTGATCCGCTACGCGCCGGCGGTCCTCCTCGGGAGGGCCGCCCGGTTCGCCGCGCGGGTCCGGAAGCCCGGCGGGGGATCCGCCGTGCCCGGACTCGTGGTGAACCGTGTCGCGCCCGGATTCCTGCCCGCGGTGCTCGACGGATTCCGGGACGGCCTCGTGGTCGTCACGGGATCGGCGGGCAAGTCGACCACGACCAAGATGCTGGTCGCGGTGCTCCGCGCGCACGGGCTCCGGGTCTTCACCAACCCCTCGACGGCCAACATCGCCCAGGGGCTGACCTCCGCGCTCCTGGAGCAGGCGGACCTCCGCGGACGGATCGACGCCGACATCGCCGTCCTCGAGATGGACGAGGGTCACGGCGCGCGCCTCGCGCCCCGGATGCGCCCCCGCGTCGTCCTGCTGACGAACGTGGTGGTTGACCAGATCGACCGCTTCTTCGATCCGGCCATGGTCGCCCGGATGCTCGGCACCATCGCCTCCCGCGCGACCGGTCCCGTCGTGCTGAACGCCGACGACCGCCACGTCGCCGATGTCGCGACCTCCCTCCCCGACGAGCGGATCCGCTGGTACGGCGTCTCCTCCTCCGTCCGCGACTCCGCGTCCGGCGGTCTCGGCTACGCCTCGGAGGCGGAGGCCGGGACCGACCGTGCCACCACCGTCGTCGAGAGCACGACGGGAGCGGCCGCGCGCATCGTCAGCGACGGCGACCCGCTCGAGGTCCGGCTCCCCGCGCGGGGCGTCCACTACGCGGTCGACGCCGCGGCGGCCGTCTCCACGGCCCGCGCCGTGCTCGCCGAGCGCTTCGACCCGGCCCTCGCCGCCTCCGCGCTCTCGAGCATCGACCCCGTCTTCGGGCGGGGCGAGATCGTCACCGTGCGCGGCCACGAGGTCGAGTTCGTCCTGGTTCAGAACCCGGCGAGCTACCGCCTGAACATCGCGGAGATCCCCGAGGGGACCGAGCAGATCATGCTCGCGATCGGCTCCGACGTCCGAGACCCCTCCTACTTCTGGCCCGTGGACACCTCCGTGCTCGGGCACGTCCGTGTCGTCTCGGGGTCGAAGGCGCACGAGGCGGCGCTGCACCTGCGCTACGACGGCGTGCGCGTCGACTCCGTCGACGAGGACCTGGGCCGCGCGCTCGACGCGTTCCTCGCTCTGCCGACCCCCGCCTCCGGCCGGAAGACCATCGTCTTCTCGGCCGATTCGATGCGCCGCACCCGTGCGCACCTGCAGCTCGTCACCAACCGCGAGGAGACCGCGTGACCACCCTCCGCATCGCCGTGCTCGCTCCCGACGTCCTGGACAGCAACGGCGACGCGGCGAACGCCCGGGTCCTCGCGGCTCGGGCGCGCTGGTCAGGCGTCGAGGCGGAGGTGGTGCCGCTGGCGACCGCCTCCGACGCCGAGGTCCGTCCGGACGTCCTGGTCGCCGGGACGGGAGCGGACGAGGACCTCCCTGGCGTCCTGGCACTCCTCCACGAGATCGCGCCGACGCTCCGGGCCTGGGTCGACCAGGGCACTCAGGTGGTCGCGGTCGGAGCCGGCTGGGAGATGCTGGCCGGTTCGATCAGCACGGCCGCGGGCGGCGCCCGGGGGATCGGGCTGTTCCCCGGAGACTCGGTCACGGGCGAGCGCGCGACCGACGACCTCCTCGTCGAGACGCCGGGCGGCGTCCTCGTCGGATTCGAGAACCACGAGCGCCGGATGACCGGGATCCCGCTCGAGCACGCGCTCGGCCGAGTGCTGCACGGCACCGGCGACGGCGCCGGCCACGAGGGCTACGCGGAGGGAGGCCTTCTGGGCACGCACCTGCACGGCCCCGTCCTCGCGAAGAACCCCTCGCTCGCGGACGCGATCCTGCGGCGCGCCCTCGGCGACGCCTACTCCCCGTCGGACGAGCGTCTCCGCCTGGTCGATGAAACGGCACGAGCCGCTCGCGATGTGATCGCGAAGCGGCTCGGTGTCGGTCGGTAGGGCGCTGACGCGCCGTCCGGGCTGATCGGGGACGCGCTAGGGGCGCTGCTCCTCGAAGAGTCGGGCGGACTCGTCGTGCCAGCTCTGGGCGATGCTGGAGAGCTTCTCCTGGTACTTCTTCCCGTGGTGTGCGCAGAACAGCAGTTCTCCGTTGTTCACGACCACTCGGATGTACGCCTGCGCACCGCAGCTGTCGCAGCGGTCGGCGGCGGAGAGCTGGTGGGCACCGGCGAGCTCGTCCACGCCGTTCTGGGTTGCTGTGGTCGACATGACTTGGCCTCCTGCACTCGTTCTTCGATCTCTGCTTAGTGGAACCCATCCAAGCACGCGATTGTTTCCCCACGGAGTCGATCGGTCGGCATTTCGCTCTGCGCGTAGGGGCCCCGCGCCGAGCGGCCATCGTGCTGTCGTCGGGTGCCGCGCCACCGGGGCCGGAGCGGTTCTCGAAAGTAGACTGGGCGGATGGCCTCCACCGACTACAACGCCCGCCACCTCTCCGTCCTCGAGGGTCTCGAGGCGGTCCGGAAGCGGCCCGGCATGTACATCGGATCGACCGACTCGCGCGGCCTCATGCACTGCCTCTGGGAGGTCATCGACAACTCCGTCGACGAGGCGCTGGCCGGGCACGGGACCGAGATCAGCGTGCTCCTGCACGCCGACGGCAGCGTCGAGGTGCGCGACCGCGCGCGCGGGATCCCGGTCGACATCGAGCCGAAGACGGGGCTCTCCGGAGTCGAGGTCGTGTTCACGAAGCTGCACGCGGGCGGCAAGTTCGGCTCGGGATCCTACGCGGCGTCCGGCGGTCTGCACGGCGTCGGCGCCTCCGTGGTCAACGCGCTCTCGGAGCGCCTGGACGTCGAGGTCGACCGCAACGGCCGCACCTACCGGATGTCGTTCCACCGGGGGGAGCCCGGGCGCTTCGCCGACGCGGGCGAGCCCACCCCCGACGCTCCGTTCACGCCGTTCGAGAACGGGTCGGAGCTGACGGTCGTCGGGAAGGTCGCCAAGGGCGTCACCGGAACGCGCGTGCGCTACTGGGCCGACCGCCAGATCTTCACGAAGGGCGCCTCGTTCCAGACGGACGACCTGGTGACGCGCGCCCGGCAGACCGCGTTCCTCGTCCCCGGCCTGACGATCGACATCGTCGACGACCGGGCGGACGAGCGCCGCGCCGAGATGTTCCGCTACGACGGCGGCATCTCGGAGTTCGTCGAGTTCCTCGCCCCCGACGCCCCCGTGACCGAGGTGCTGCGCCTCACCGGCTCCGGCACCTTCACCGAGACCGTGCCGGTGCTGACCCCCGGCGGCGCCATGGTGCCCACCGAGGTGGAGCGCACCTGCGAGGTCGACATCGCCCTGCGCTGGGGCACCGGCTACGAGACGGTGATGCGCAGCTTCGTGAACATCATCTCGACGCCCAAGGGCGGGACGCACCAGACCGGCTTCGAGCAGGGCCTGCTGAAGCTGCTCCGCTCCCAGGTGGAGGCGAACGCCCGCCGCCTCAAGGTCGGCTCGGACAAGCTCGAGAAGGACGACGTCCTCGCCGGGCTCAGCGCCGTGCTGACCGTGCGGCTCCCTGAGCCGCAGTTCGAAGGCCAGACGAAGGAGGTGCTGGGCACGCCCGCGGTCCGCGCGATCGTCGCCTCCACCATCGCCTCGACGCTGGGCGTGGTGTTCTCCTCGACGCGCCGCGAGGACAAGGCGCAGACCTCCCAGCTCCTCGAGAAGGTCGTCGCCGAGATGAAGTCGCGGATCTCGGCCCGCGCGCACAAGGAGACGCAGCGCCGCAAGAACGCGCTGGAGTCCTCCTCCCTTCCGGCGAAGCTGGTCGACTGCCGCAGCAGCGACGTCGAGAACAGCGAGCTCTTCATCGTCGAGGGCGACTCCGCCCTCGGCACCGCCAAGCTCGCCCGCAACAGCGAGTACCAGGCCCTGCTGCCGATCCGGGGGAAGATCCTCAACACGCAGAAGGCGAGCATCGCCGACATGCTCTCGAACGCCGAGTGCGCCTCGATGATCCAGGTGATCGGAGCCGGCTCCGGCCGCTCCTTCGACCTCTCGGCCGCCCGCTACGGGAAGATCATCCTGATGAGCGATGCCGACGTCGACGGCGCCCACATCCGCACCCTGCTGCTCACGCTCTTCTTCCGCTACATGCGGCCGCTCGTCGAGGCGGGGCGCGTCTTCGCCGCCGTGCCTCCGCTGCACCGGCTCATGGTGATGAACGCGGGGAAGAAGCCGAACGAGACGATCTACACCTACTCCGAGAAGGAGCTGCAGAGCGTGCTCGCGGCCCTCGGCAAGGCGGGCCGCCGTTACCAGGACCCGATCCAGCGCTACAAGGGGCTCGGCGAGATGGACGCGGACCAGCTGGCCACGACGACCATGGACCGCTCCCGCCGCACCCTCCGCCGGGTGCGGGTCGCCGACGCGGAGAACGCCGGCCGGGTGTTCGAGCTGCTGATGGGCAACGACGTGGCACCCCGCAAGGAGTTCATCGTCCGCGGGTCCGAGTCGCTGTCGCGGGACCGCATCGACGTCTGAGCCGCGGGGCTCAGAACACCTCGGGCGCCGCTCCGATCGTCGCGATCGGCGCCGCGAGCGCCACGCCGGAGCCGTCGCGCTTCATCCCGGAGTCGGGCAGCGCGGCGACCGAGCCGTCGGCCTCGAGCGCGTGCGCGGGACCGGGGCCGACCCACGCCACTCCGAGGGCGGTCTCGCCCTTGAGGAAGCGCTGCGCACGGACTCCGCCGGTGGCCCTGCCCTTGGCGGGGAACTCCGAGAACGGCGAGACCTTCGCACTGCCGGTGTCGGTCCCCGAGAGGGCCCAGCTGTCGACGGCGACCGTCGCGACGACGGCCTCGTCCCGGTCCTCGGCGGCGACGACGGCGAAGTGCACGACGTCGTCGGTCTCGGCCAGCTTGACCCCGGCCATCCCCGCGGCGGTCCGGCCCTGAGGGCGGACGGCGGACGCGGGGAAGCGCAGCAGCTGGGCCTCGCCGGTGACGAAGACCAGCTCGTCCTCCTCCGCCGACGCGGCCGCGCCCACGACGGCGTCCTTCGGCTTCAGGGCGATGAGCTCGATGTCCGGGCGGTTGGGCAGCTCGCCCGGCGCGACGCGCTTGACGACGCCCTGCTGGGTGCCGAGCGCGATCGGCCGCTCGTCGTCGAGGGCGACGAGCGCGAGCACCCGCTCGTCCTTCGCCAGGTGCGGGAGGTAGTCGCTCATGCGCACGCCCGCGCCCAGCTGCACCGAGGAGGAGGGGACGGCGGGCACGTCGACCGGCGAGAAGCGGAGGAGCCGACCGGCGCTGGTGACCGCGCCGATCTCCGTCCGGCTGGTCGTGTCGAGCACGCTGAGGACGGCGTCGTGCTTCGAGCGGCGCGTGGCGCGCTCGGGGTGGGGAGCGGCCTCGGGGTCGCGGTCGACCCGCACCATGCGGCCGGTGGTGCTCAGCAGCACCCGGCAGGGCACGTCCGCGATCTCGAGCACCGCGGCGGCCTTCCGCCCGGTGGTGGCGACGGAGGGACGCGCCTCGGTGAGCAGGGTGCGCCGCGGGGTCCCGAGGCGCTGGGCGACCTCGTCGAGCTCGTCCGAGACCAGCTCGTCGATCCGTGAGCGGCTGGCGAGGAGGGCCTCGAGCTCGGCGATCTCGGCGAGGAGGGTGTCGCGCTCGGTCTCGAGCTCGATGCGCGAGAACTTCGTGAGGCGGCGGAGCTGGAGCTCGAGGATGTAGTCGGCCTGCAGGGTGCTGAGGTCGAAGACCTCGATCAGCCGGGCCCGCGCCGCCGCGGTGTCGTCGCTCCCGCGGATCAGCTGGATGACCTCGTCGATGTCGAGGATCGCGATGAGCAGGCCCTCGACCAGGTGCAGCCGCTCCTGGCGCTTGCGCAGTCGGTAGCGGGTCCGCCGGGTGACGACCTGCACCCGGTGGCCGATGTAGACCTGCAGCAGCTCCTTCAGGCCGAGGGTGCGCGGGCCGCCGTCGACCAGCGCGACGTTGTTGATCGAGAACGCGTCCTCTAGGGGCGTGTAGCGGTAGAGCTGCTCGAGGACGGCCTCCGGGCTGAAGCCGGTCTTGATCCCGATGACGAGCCGGAGGCCGTTGTCCCGGTCCGTCAGGTCGGTGACGTCCGAGATGCCGCTGAGCTTCTTGTTCTGGACGCCGTCCTTGATCTTGTCGATGACCTTCTCGGCGCCGACGAGGTAGGGCAGCTCGGTGACGACCAGGCCGGACTTGCGCGCGGTGATGCTCTCGACCGAGACGCGCGCGCGGGTCTTGAAGCCGCCCCGGCCGGTCGCGTAGGCGTCGCGCACGCCGGCGAGGCCGACGATCGTGCCACCGCTCGGGAAGTCCGGTCCGGGGACGAACGACATCAGGTCGTCCAGGGACGCGTCGGGATGGGCGATCAGGTGCCGGGCCGCCCCGATCACCTCCACGAGGTTGTGGGGCGCCATGTTCGTCGCCATGCCGACGGCGATGCCGCTGGCCCCGTTGACCAGCAGGTTCGGGAACGCGGAGGGGAGGACCTCGGGCTGGTCGTGCGAGTTGTCGTAGTTCGGGACGAAGTCGACGACGTCCTCGCCGAGGTGCTCGGTCATGGCCGTGGCGGCCGGGGCGAGGCGGGCCTCGGTGTAGCGGGCCGCGGCCGGGCCGTCGTCGAGGGAGCCGAAGTTGCCGTGGCCGTCGACGAGGGCGACCCTCATCGTGAACGGCTGGGCGAGGCGGACGAGGGAGTCGTAGATCGAGGCGTCGCCGTGCGGGTGCAGCTTGCCCATCACCTCGCCGACCACGCGGGCCGACTTCACGTGGCCGTGATCGGGCCGCAGCCCCATCTCGCTCATCATGTAGAGGATCCGGCGCTGCACCGGCTTGAGGCCGTCGCGGGCGTCGGGCAGGGCCCGCGAGTAGATGACCGAGTACGCGTACTCGAGGAAGGACCCCTCCATCTCGGCCGAGACGTCGACGTCCTCGATGCGCTCGGTGAGCGAGGATCCGGAGGAGGGGGCTGCAGCGTTCATGACTCGATTCGGTGGCGGGCGCGGGGCGGCGGCGGGGGACTGCACCGCCCTGCGGCGCTCGACGGGACGGGCGGAGCGGAGACGGCGCCTCGCGGACGGGACCGGCCCTCCCGTTCACGCGGACGCTCCGCCGCACCGGCCCGGCGGGGACGGCGGCGCTGTGCGAAACTGGGCGCGATGACCCACATGCTACCGCCAGCCCCCGACGGGCGGCGGAGCCTCGCCGACGTCCTGCCGGGCGCCCTCGACGCGCTCCTGGGCCGCCCCGGCCTCTTCGGCTCGCCCCGCGTCGAGCGGATCGTGATCGTCCTCGTCGACGGCCTGGGTGCCGCGAACCTCCGCCAGCGCGGGGGCCACTCGCGCACGCTCGCTCCGGCCCTCAACCGCGCCACCACGCTCGTCTCGGGCTTCCCGACGACCACCGCGGCGGCCCTGGCGAGCCTGACGACGGGCCTGCGCCCGGGCGGGCACGGGATGGTCGGCTACCGCGTGCTCGACCGCGCCTCCGACCGCCTGGTCAACCAGCTCTCCGGCTGGGACGAGGGCATGGTGCCCGAGACGTGGCAGCCCCACCCCACGGTCTTCGAGCAGGCCTCGGCCGCCGGTGTCCGGGCCGGAGTGATCGGCCCCGCGCGGTACGCCCGCTCCGGTCTCACGCGGGCGATCCTGCGCGGCGCCGAGTACCACTCCGCCGGCGGCGTCGCCGAGCGCTTCACGGCGGCGCGCGCCCTGCTCGACGAGGGCGGCCGGCAGCTCGTGTACCTCTACGTCCCCGAGCTCGACCAGGCGGCGCACGCGCGCGGCTGGGAGTCGCCGGAGTGGACGGCAGCGCTCGAGCTCCTGGACGGGGAGGTCGGCGGAGCGGTCCGCGGGCTCTCCGCCCGCGAGAGCGTGCTGGTCACCGCCGACCACGGCATCGTGGACGTTCCGGCGTCCTCGCACGTGCTCGTCGAGCGGGGACCGCTGCTCGAGGGCGTCCGGCACCTCGGCGGAGAGCCCCGCTGCCTGCAGCTGCACCTCGAGCCGGGTGTGGACCCCGACGAGGTGGCGCGGCGCTGGATCGAGGCGGAGGGCGCACGCGCCTGGATCGCGACGCGCGACGGGGTCGCTGCGAGCGGCTGGTTCGGCGAGGTCTCGCCGGCGGCGGCCGAGCGGATGGGCGACGTGTTCGTCGCGGCACGGAGGACCATCGCCTACTACGCGGCGGACGACTCCTCCGGCCGCTCGATGATCGGCCAGCACGGGTCGCTCACGCCGGAGGAGACGCAGGTGCCGCTCCTCCGCTTCGGCGGGCTGGCCTGAGCCGGGCCGGAGGGACGGGGGGCACCGTCCGCCCCGGCGGAGCCGCGCCGGCGGAGGGTCAGTCGTCGCTGCGCGCTCCGAAGACGATCTCGTCCCAGCTCGGCATCGACGCCCGCCCCCGGCGGAGGCTCCCGCGCACGCCCGACGGCTGCTCGGGGACCGGGGGAGCGGTGCGCGGCGGCTCCGGTGCCTTCTCGACCGGAGGAGCGGCCTCGGCCTCGGGCTCCGGCTCCTCGCGGACGCGGAGGCTCGAGGCGTGATCGCGCTCGCCCCGGCGGCGCCGCAGGGCGTCGAGCAGGTCGGCGGTGTCGTTGAGGTTGCGCTCGCGCTGCTCCGTCGTGCTCGTGACGGGGCGGGGGAGCGTCGAGATCGGGCGCGGGGTCTCGGAGAGGGCCGGCTGCGGTTCCGTGTCGGAGGGGCGGACGGCGGCCGGCCGGGCGTGCGGCATCGCGGCGGGGCGGCCGGCGGTGGGGTGGTCGGCCCGGGCGGAGCGGCTCGGCGCCTCCGCGGACTCCGTGTCGAAGCGCGTGGCGAGCTCGTCGACGGCGGCGGGGATGACGGCGCGCAGGCGCGGGATGAGGGTCGGCCGGATCTCACCCTGCTGCGAGAGCGTGATCGCCTCGGAGGTCAGCGGCGACAGCAGCGCCTTCCGCGGGTCGAAGCGCCAGCGGGCGTCGTGGTCGATCTCGTCCGAGCGGAAGAGGAGCTTGACGACCCAGCCCTCCTCCTCCTTCCAGCTCGACCACTGCTCGCCCTCGGCGCCGAGCGACGCGAGGCGGTCGCGGATGACGTCGCCGAAGGGCGTGCCCTCCTCGAGGGGATCGGGGTCGGTGGTCGTGTAGACGCGCACGGCGAGAGCGGACGCGACGATGTGCTCGCGCTCGGCCGTGACGGGTCCCTCGAAGCGCTGGACGTAGCCCAGGTCGGCGCCCGTGAGCTCGGCGACCTCCTCGGCGGAGAGCCCGGAGCGGATGTGGGCCTGGATCTCGCGGGGGGAGACGCGCTTCTCGCGCGGCGGGAGGGTGTGGACCCGCGGCCGCAGCTGGCTCTGCAGCGTCTCGTCGATGCGGACCGAGAAGCGCTCGCCGCCCTCGGACACGAGGACGAGCGATCCGCCCTCGACGCCGATCACCTTCAGTTCCATCATCGTGGGGACCCTCCTTCTGGACGCGGACCGGGCAAGGATGCCACGCGCCCGGGCGATCGGCCGGGAATACCCCGGGCGGGTCGAAAGTTGGTGCGGAAGGAGGCGGGGCGAGCGGGTGTCAAGAGCCGTTCGAGGTGGTTTGCGAATCGATGCGTCGTGATGCACACTGACCCCGCCGATTTGTTGAACAGCAGAAATAAGAAGTGGATGGGAATGGCTACGGACTACGACGCCCCCCGCAAGACCGATGACGACTCCGAGTCGATCGAGGCCCTGAAGGAGCGAGTCCCCGACAAGATGTCCGGAGTCGTCGACGTCGATGACGCCGACAACCCGGGCGGATTCGAACTGCCCGGTGCCGATCTGTCCGACCTCGATCTGGACGTCGTGGTCCTTCCGCCCCAGGCGGACGAGTTCACGTGCGTGAGCTGCTTCCTCGTGAAGCACCGCTCGCAGATCGACCACGAGGAGAAGCTCGGACCGATCTGCCTGGAGTGCGCCGCTTAAGCGCCTCCCGGCTCCGAAGGACGACCGCTCCGTCGCCGTGATCCCCGGATCGCGGCGACGATGTCGTCCGGGCGGCGGGTGGAGACCAGCCAGTACGGCGTCGGGTCGGCCGGATCCTCGATCGGGACCCGCACCACCTCCTTCACCCAGCCGCGGATGACCAGGTACGCCCGCGCGTCCAGGCGCGTCCCGCGCTCGGCGAACGCCTGGTCCCCCGAGTAGGAGGACGGCTCGCCCACGAGGTCCAGCGGGATGTGCGCGCGGCCGGCGCGCAGCTCACCCTCCGCCACCTCGATCACGGGGGAGAGGGCCAGCAGCGACAGCACGCAGCCCGCGTACAGCACGACCGCGACGATCACCCCCACCGCGAGGTCGATGGGCGCGAACACCAGGATGCTGGCGGGGATCACGAGGGCGGTGGCGACGAAGAGCCAGGGCGCGGGCCACAGCCTCTCTCGGTAGGACGGCATGACCCTATTGGATCAGACGTTTGGTCTACCCTCGTCACGTGCCTGCAACCGTCGACGTCCCGATCACCGCGGACCGGCTCCCCTCCTACGCCCGTCCGGGCGACGCGGGAGCCGATCTCCACTCGACGGAGGACGTGGTGCTCGCCCCCGGTGAGCGCGCCTCCGTCGGCACAGGGGTGGCCGTCGCCCTCCCGGAGGGCCACGCCGGCTTCGTCGTCCCCCGCAGCGGGCTGGCCTTCAGGCACGGCATCACCGTCGTCAACGCCCCCGGAACGATCGACGCGGGCTACCGCGGTGAGATCCGGGTGGCGCTGCTGAACACCGACAGCCGCGAGACGTACCGCGTCTCGGCGGGGGACCGGATCGCGCAGCTCGTGATCGTCCCCGTCGTCCAGGCGAGGTTCACGGCCGTCGACGAGCTTCCCGAGTCGGTCCGCGGAACGGGCGGCTTCGGATCCACCGGGTACGCCGCCGGCGCCCAGGAGACCAGAATCCACGAGGAGAGCGCATGAGCGACATCCAGCCCACGGCCGGCGAGGCCGCCGAGCCCGTCCAGCAGGACTTCGAGAAGTCGGCGCCGGAGGACCGCGCGGAGGCCGGGCCCCTGGACGAGCGCGAGGCCAACCCGGTCCGCCCCTACATCGACCTCGGCGGGGTGAAGGTGCTTCCCCGCGAGGGCATGCACATCCGTCTCGAGGTCGAGGAGGGGACCAAGCGCGTCATCGCCGTCGGCCTCGACTACGCAGGGTCGACGCTGCAGGTGCAGCCCTTCTCCGCGCCGCGCTCCTCGGGCCTCTGGCACGAGATCCGCGGCCAGATCGCCGAGCAGATCGGCCGTCAGGGCGGATCGACGACGGAGCGCGACGGCGTCTTCGGTCCGGAGCTCGTCGCCGAGCTCCCGATCGCCGGCGGCCAGACCCGCGTCGCCCGGTTCGTCGGCGTCGACGGTCCGCGCTGGTTCCTCCGCGGTGTGATCGCCGGAGCCGGAGCCGTCGACGAGCAGGCGGCCGCCTCGGTCGAGGAGCTCTTCCGCAGCATCGTCGTGGTCCGCGGCAGCGGCCCGATGCCTCCGCGCGACCTGATCCCGCTGAAGGTGCCGACCGGCAGCCAGACCCAGCAGAGCGCGAGCTGACCGGCATGGAGCCGGTGCGGCCCGAGGACCCGGCCCGATCGGAGGAGCCGGTCCGGCCCGAGGTGGGCGACGCGATCGCGCAGGCCGCCCGCCGCTCGGGACTCGGCGCGGTCGCCGACGGCGAGCCGTTCGACGGGAAGGCGCTGCTGCGCACCATGGGCGGCGTCCGGGGGATCCTCGAGGCCGTCGTGCCCGGCATAGCCTTCGTCCTGCTCTACACGGTCACCTCGGAGCTCGTGCTCTCGCTGGTCGCATCCGTCGGGCTCGCCGTGGCGTTCACGGTGGCGCGGGTGCTCGGCCGGACGCCGGTGATCCAGGCCGTCGGCGGACTGCTCGCCGTGGTGGTCTCGGCCGCACTGGCGCTGTTCACCGGGCGGGGCGTCGACAACTTCGCCCTGGGGCTGCTCACCAACCTCGTCTACGGGCTCGTCTTCCTCCTCTCCGTCCTCGTGCGCTGGCCCCTGATCGGCGTCGCCGCCGGCTTCCTGATGGGGGACGGCACCGCCTGGCGATCCAATCGGCGCAAGCGCCGCCTCTTCGGCGCCCTGACCCTCGCGTGGGCGGGGCTCTTCCTCCTGCGCCTGGCCGTGCAGTACCCGCTGTTCCTCGCCGAGGACACCACGGCGCTGGGCATCTGGAAGCTGGCGCTCGGCCTGCCCCTGTACGCGCCGCTGCTGGTGCTCACCGTGCTCGCCGTCCGGGCCGAGTACCGCGGAGCCGGCGAGCGCGCCGATGCGGGCGATGCTCCGGATCGTGCATAGAATTGTCTCGACGTCGAGATAAATAGCGCTCGCCTCCCCGCACCGTCGCGGCGAGGTCGACCGGGCGCCTCGGCGTCGAGGAGTTAGGTCCTCCTTGGTGGCAGGCCGCTGTGCGCGGTCGTCAAGATGAGGACGGAGAGCGGCTCCGCCCGTCGGCGGACGCTGCAGTCAGCGAAGGAGAGGGCGACGTGTCCGCGGTAGACAGCTTTGGATCGAAAGACACCCTGAAGGTCGGCTCGACCGACTACGAGGTGTTCCGCATCGACCGGGTCCCCGGTCACGAGAAGCTCCCGTTCAGCCTCAAGGTGCTGCTCGAGAACCTCCTCCGCACGGAGGACGGCGCGAACATCACCGCCGACCACATCCGCGCCCTCGGCGAGTGGGTCCCGGAGTCGGAGCCCGACACCGAGATCCAGTTCACGCCGGCCCGCGTGGTCATGCAGGACTTCACCGGCGTGCCCTGCATCGTCGACCTCGCCACGATGCGCGAGGCCGTCGCTGCCCTGGGCGGCGACGCGAACCGGATCAACCCGCTCGCGCCCGCCGAGATGGTCATCGACCACTCCGTCATCGCCGACCTCTTCGGCACCGAGGACGCGCTCGAGCGCAACGTCGAGCTCGAGTACGAGCGCAACGGCGAGCGGTACCAGTTCCTCCGCTGGGGCCAGACCGCCTTCGACGACTTCAAGGTCGTCCCGCCCGGAACCGGCATCGTGCACCAGGTCAACATCGAGTACCTGGCCCGCGTCACCATGACCCGCGAGGTGGGCGGTGCGCTGCGCGCCTACCCCGACACCTGCGTCGGCACCGACTCGCACACGACGATGGTCAACGGCCTCGGCGTGCTCGGCTGGGGCGTCGGCGGCATCGAGGCCGAGGCCGCGATGCTCGGCCAGCCCGTCTCGATGCTCATCCCGAAGGTCGTCGGCTTCAAGCTCACCGGCTCGATCCCGACCGGCGTGACCGCGACGGACGTCGTGCTCACCATCACGCAGATGCTGCGCAAGCACGGCGTGGTCGGCAAGTTCGTCGAGTTCTACGGGGCCGGCGTCGCCGCGGTGCCGCTCGCCAACCGCGCCACCATCGGCAACATGAGCCCCGAGTTCGGCTCCACCGCCGCGATGTTCCCCATCGACGACGTGACCCTCGACTACCTGCGCCTCACCGGCCGCAGCGACGAGCAGATCGCCCTCGTCGAGCAGTACTCCAAGCTGCAGAAGCTCTGGCACGACCCCGCGGTCGAGCCGGTCTTCAGCGAGTACCTCGAGCTCGACCTCGGCACCGTCGTCCCCTCGATCGCCGGCCCGAAGCGCCCGCAGGACCGGATCGAGCTCTCGTCCGCCAAGACGCAGTTCGAGTCGGACCTCACCAACTACGCGGACGTCTCGCACGACATCGTCGACCTGACCATCGCGGAGTCGTTCCCCGCCTCCGACCCCGGAGAGCTGCAGCCGCAGGACGAGCACAGCAGCCACGAGCACACCCACCGCTCGCACGCGCCGGCGACCGCCTCCAAGCCGACCACGGTCGAGCTCGGCGAGGGCGGGACCTTCACGATCGATCACGGCGCCGTCGCGATCGCGGCGATCACCTCGTGCACCAACACGTCGAACCCGTCCGTCATGCTCGCGGCCGGCCTGCTGGCCCGCAACGCGGCGCAGAAGGGCCTGAAGGCCAAGCCGTGGGTCAAGACCACGCTGGCGCCCGGATCGAAGGTCGTCACCGACTACTACGAGAAGGCCGGTCTGACCGAGTCGCTCGAGGCGCTCGGCTTCTACACGGTCGGCTACGGCTGCACGACCTGCATCGGCAACTCCGGCCCGCTGCTCGAGGAGATCTCGGCCGCGGTGCAGGACAACGACCTCGCCGTGACCGCCGTGCTCTCGGGCAACCGCAACTTCGAGGGCCGCATCAACCCGGACGTGAAGATGAACTACCTGGCGAGCCCCCCGCTCGTCATCGCCTACGCGCTCGCCGGCTCGATGAACTTCGACTTCGAGGTCGACGCGCTCGGCACCGACTCCGACGGCAACGACGTGTTCCTCAAGGACATCTGGCCCGACGCGGCCGAGGTGCAGGCGACGATCGACTCGTCGATCGACAAGTCGATGTTCGACACGCAGTACGCGGGCGTGTTCGACGGCGACGAGCGCTGGCGCGCGCTGCAGACCCCCGAGGGCTCGATCTTCGAGTGGGACGAGTCGTCGACCTACGTGCGGAAGCCCCCGTACTTCGACGGCATGACGATGGAGACGACCCCGGTCACCGACATCGCCGGTGCCCGCGTGCTCGCCAAGCTCGGCGACTCCGTCACGACCGACCACATCAGCCCCGCCGGCTCGATCAAGGCCGACAGCCCCGCCGGCCGCTACCTCGACGAGCACGGCATCGACCGCAAGGACTACAACTCCTACGGCTCGCGCCGCGGCAACCACGAGGTGATGATCCGCGGCACGTTCGCGAACATCCGCCTGCGCAACCAGCTGCTCGACGGCGTGGAGGGCGGCTACACCCGCGACTTCACGCAGCCGGACGCCCCGCAGTCGTTCATCTACGACGCGTCGCAGAACTACCAGGCCGAGGGCACCCCGCTCGTCATCCTGGGCGGCAAGGAGTACGGCTCCGGCTCGTCGCGCGACTGGGCGGCCAAGGGCACGAGCCTGCTGGGCGTCAAGGCGGTCATCGTCGAGAGCTTCGAGCGCATCCACCGCTCGAACCTCATCGGCATGGGCGTCGTCCCGCTGCAGTTCCCCGCGGGCGAGAGCTGGGAGTCGCTGGGCCTGGACGGCACCGAGTCGATCAGCATCTCGGGCATCGAGGAGCTGAACGAGGGCGTCACCCCCAAGACGGTCCACGTCGTCGCCGAGCCGACCGAGCACTCGGCCGAGGGCAAGCAGACCGTCGAGTTCGACGCGGTCGTCCGCATCGACACCCCCGGTGAGGCGGACTACTACCGCAACGGCGGCATCCTGCAGTACGTGCTGCGCTCGCTCGTCTAGATCAGCCGCAGAGCGTGTGCGCCTTCCCTGCGGGGGAGGCGCACACGCGTTCCCGGGGGCCCCGTGCGTAGACTCGGGAGACGTCCCCACCTCGCTCACGACCCCGGAAGGCGGCGCGCATGGCTGTTCTCGAGACCATCGGCGGTCCTCGCGATCTCGATCGCCTGACCGCGGCCGAGCTCGAGACGCTGGCGCAGGAGATCCGCGACTTCCTCGTGCGCGAGGTCTCGAAGACCGGCGGCCACCTGGGGCCGAACCTCGGCGTCGTCGAGACGACCATCGCGATCCACCGGGTCTTCGACTCGCCGCACGACGCGATCGTGTTCGACACCGGCCACCAGTCCTACGTCCACAAGCTGCTCACCGGTCGCCAGGACTTCTCGAAGCTCCGGCAGCGCGGCGGCCTCGCCGGCTACCCGCAGCGGAGGGAGTCGCCGCACGACATCGTCGAGAGCTCGCACGCCTCCAGCTCGCTGTCCTGGGCGGACGGCATCTCCCGCGCCTTCACGATGACCGGTCAGACCGACCGCCACGTCGTCGCGGTCGTGGGCGACGGCGCCCTCACCGGCGGCATGACCTGGGAGGCGCTGAACAACATCAGCGACGACAACTCCCGCGGGCTGGTCATCGTGGTCAACGACAACGGGCGCTCCTACGCCCCGACCATCGGCGGCATGGCCCGCTTCCTCAACGGCGTCCGCACGCGGCCGACCTACCGCACGATGCACCGCGGCTCCCGGGCCGTCTCGGAGCGGCTGGGCGGCCCCGCCGCCGCCGTCTACCGCGGCGTGCGCGGCGGGCTCCACGGCTTCCTCAGCCGCTTCATCAACAACGAGGCGCTCTACTCCAACCTCGACATCAAGTACCTGGGGCCGATCGACGGACACGACCTGACGGCGATGGAGGAGGCCCTCCAGCAGGCGAAGGACTACGGCCAGCCGGTCATCGTCCACGCGATCACCCAGAAGGGCAAGGGCTTCGGTCCGGCCGTGCACGACCTCGCCGACCAGTTCCACGCCGTCGGGCAGATCGACCCCGAGACGGGCGAGCCGCTGAGCGCGGCCGGGGCCCGATCGTGGACCTCGGTGTTCGCCGAGGAGATCGTCACCCTGGCCGACCAGGACCCGACGATCGTCGGCATCACGGCCGCCATGCTCCGGCCCGTCGGTCTCGACCGCCTCGCGGAGAAGTACCCGGAGCGCGTCTTCGACGTCGGCATCGCGGAGCAGCACGCCGTGACCTCGGCCGCCGGTCTCGCCTTCGGCGGGCTGCATCCGGTCGTCGCGCTGTACGCCACCTTCGTGAACCGCGCCTTCGACCAGGTCTTGATGGACGTCGCACTGCACCGAGCGGGCGTCACCTTCGTACTGGACCGCGCCGGAGTCACCGGGCCCGACGGTCCGAGCCACCACGGCATGTGGGATCTGGCGATCCTGCAGGTCGTCCCGAACATCCGCCTCGCCGCTCCGCGCGACTCCGTGCGTCTGCGCGAGGAGCTGCGCGAGGCCGTGGGCGTCACCGACGCGCCGACCGTGGTGCGCTTCTCGAAGGGGAGCGTCGGCGACGAGATCGACGCCGTCGAGCGGCTCGGCGACGGGGTCGACGTGCTCGCCCGCGCCGAGCGCAAGGACGTGCTGCTGGTCACGGTCGGGCCGATGGCCGCGATGGGTCTCGAGGTCGCTCAGCGGCTCGCGGCCCAGGGCATCGGAGCCACCGTCGTCGACCCCCGCTGGGTCGTGCCCGTGCCCACCAGCATCATCGAGCTCGCCCGCGAGCACCGCATCGTCGTCTCGATCGAGGACGGGGTGCGCGTCGGCGGGATCGGCACGCGCATCCGCCAGGACCTGCGCGAGGCCGGCGTGGACACCGCGGTGACCGAGCTCGGGCTGCCCGACCAGTTCCTCGACCACGCCAAGCGCGAGGAGATCCTCGAGGACGTCGGACTCACTCCCCAGCACATCGCTCGCGACGTCGTCGCGCAGGTGCTGGGCAGCAAGATCCCGGTCGCCCGTCCGCTCCCGGACGAGGTCGAGGCCCGGGACGACGCCCGCAGCGACTGATCGGCCGTCGGGACCCGTCCCTCAGGCGACGCGCGGAAGGGGCGCCGGATCCGATCCGGCGCCCCTTCCGCGTCACGGCACTCCGCGTCAGTCGACGCCGCGGATCGCGGGGTGGTGGAACGTGTCCCCGAACGCCCGCTCGCTCGCGCCGACCCGGTCGAGGTAGGGCGTGAGCCCGCCCATCTGGAACGGGTAGCCCGCGCCCAGGATCAGGCAGAGGTCGATGTCCTCCGCGGCGTGCACGACGTCGTCGTCCAGCATCCGCTTGACCTCGTCCGCGAGACCCGTCTCGACGCGCAGCCGCAGCTGCTCGGCCGTCATCGGCTCCGTGCCGCCGGAGACGATCGCGACAGCGCGCTTGTCGACGCCCTTCACCCGCCCCTTCGCGTCGCGCTCGAAGACGTGGCCGAGCTCGGCGAGGCGGTGCAGGTTGGGGCTGTCGAAGAAGCGGTCGGGGAACGCGGCGTGATGGGTGTCGAGCACGTGCGCGCCGACCTTGAGGCCCACCAGCTCGAGCAGCTCGAACGGGGTCATCGGCAGGCCGAACGGAGCCAGCGACTGCTCGACGACCTCGAAGGGACTGCCCGTGTCGACCGCGTGCATCGCCTCGCCCAGGACCTTCGCCAGCACGCGGTTCACCACGAAGCCCGGGGTGTCGCGTGTGATGACGGCGTTCTTCTTGAGCTTCGCGGCGGTGACCATCGCCGTCGAGAGGGTCTCGTCGTCGGTGTGCGGTGTCCGGACCACCTCGATCAGCGGCATGACCGCGACCGGGTTGAAGAAGTGGAAGCCGACGAGGCGCTCCGGGTGCTCCAGCCGCTCGCCGATGCGCTCGACGGAGAGGGACGAGGTGTTGGTCGCGAGCACCGCCGTGGGCGAGACGTAGCGCTCGATGTCGGCGAACACCTCCTGCTTCACCGACAGCTCCTCGAAGACCGCCTCGATCACCCAGTCGGCGTCGGCGAAGTCGGAGCGGTCGGTCGTGCCGGTGATCAGCGCGCGGAGGCGGTTCGCGTCGTCGGGGGAGACGCGTCCCTTCGCCAGCAGCGCGTCGATCTCGGCGCGGATGCCCGCGACGCCCTTGTCGACCCGCTCCTGGTCGAGGTCGGTGATGACCACCGGCACCTGGAGGCGGCGGAGGAAGAGCAGCGCGAACTGCGAGGCCATGAGGCCCGCGCCGACGACCCCGACCTTGGTGACGGGCTTGGCCAGCGCCCTGTCGGGCGCTCCCGCGGGACGCTTGGCGCGCTTCTGCACCAGATCGAACGCGTAGATGCTCGCACGGAACTGGTCGCCCGATATCAGGTCGGCCAGCGCCTCGTCCTCGGCGGCGAAGCCCTCCTCGCGCGTGGTGTTCTTCGCGGCCTTGAGCAGCTCCAGCGCGCGGTACGGAGACGCCGCGACCGTGCCGATCCGCGACTCCAGCTGCTTGCGCGCGATCGAGATCGCGACGTCCCACTTGACCAGCCGCTCCAGCTTGCCGGGCGCGTTCGGCCGCTCCACCTTCACGGAGCCGCCGATCACGCCGTCGGCCCAGCGGAGCGAGTCCTCGAGGAAGGCGGCGGGCGGGAAGATCGCGTCCGCGATGCCGAGGTCGAACACCTCCTGGCCCTTGAGCGTGCGGTTGTTCTTCAGCGGGTTCTCGACGACGACCTTGAGGGCGTTCTCGATGCCGATCAGGTTCGGCAGGAGCCACGCGCCGCCCCAGCCGGGGATGATGCCGAGGAAGACCTCGGGGAGCCCGAGCGCGGGGATGGAGGAGTCGACGGTGCGGTAGTCGGCGTTCAGGCCGATCTCGGTGCCGCCGCCCAGGGCGAGGCCGTTGATGAAGGCGAAGGACGGCACGCCCAGCTCGGCCAGCATCCCCAGCGTGCGGTGACCCAGGCGCGCCAGCTGGCGGCCGAGCTCACGGCTCGGGATGGCCCCGACCTTGCTGAGGTCGGCTCCCGCGGCGAGGATGAACGGCTTGCCGGTGATGCCGACCGCCTGGATCTCGCCGCGCGAGGCGCGCTCCTTCTGCGCCAGGAGGACGTCCGCCAGCTCGAAGAGCGACGCCGGCCCGAAGGTGTTGGGGCGGGTGTGGTCGCGGTCGTTGTCGAGCGTGATCAGGGCGAGCGTGCGGCCGCTGGGCAGCGGCACGTCGCGGACGTAGGAGTGGGTGACGACCTCGCCCTCGGCGAGGTCCACGAGGTTCTCGAATCCGTCGAGCATGGGTCAGCGTCCCTTCCGTCGTCCGCGCTTGCCGTCGTAGTGCGGGTTCTCCCAGATCACCGTGCCGCCCTGGCCGAGGCCGACGCAGAGGGCCGTCACGCCGTAGCGGACCTCGGGGTGCGACTCGAACTGCCGGGCCAGCTGGATCATCAGCCGGACCCCGGAGGAGGCGAGCGGGTGGCCGATCGCGATCGCTCCGCCGTACTCGTTGACGCGCGGGTCGTCGTCGTCGAGGCCGAAATGGTCGAGGAAGGAGAGCACCTGCACGGCGAACGCCTCGTTGAGCTCGAAGAGCCCGATGTCCTCGATGCCCAGGCCCGCCTTGCGGAGCGCCTTCTCGGTCGAGGGGACCGGGCCGATGCCCATGATCTCGGGCTCGACGCCGGCGTACGCGAAGCTCACCATCCGCATCTTCGCGGACAGGCCCAGCTCCTGCGCGGCGTCGGCGCTGGCCAGGAGTGACACCGTCGCTCCGTCGTTGAGCCCGGAGGAGTTGCCCGCGGTCACCCGGCCATGGGGGCGGAACGGGGTCCGCAGGCCCGCGAGGCCCTCGAGGGTCGTCTCGGGGCGCGGTGCCTCATCGGCGGTCGCGAGGCCCCAGCCCGCGGCGCTGCGCGTGGCGACGGGGACGAGGTCCGGCTGGATGCTGCCGGCGGCGTACGCGGCGGCGAGCTTCTGCTGGCTCCGCAGGGCGTAGTGGTCGGCGCGCTCCTTCGTCAGGTGCGGGAAGCGGTCGTGGATCCGCTCCGCCGTGCGGCCCATGTTGAGCGCGTCCTCGCCGACGAGGCGCTCGGAGAGGAAGCGCGGGTTGGGGTCGGCGCCGAAGCCCATCGGGTGCCGGCCCATGTGCTCCACGCCGCCGGCGAGGACCACGTCGTAGGCGCCGAACGCGATGCCGCCCGCGGTCGCGGTGACCGAGGTCATCGCTCCGGCGCACATGCGGTCGATGGCGAAGCCGGGCACCGACTTCGGCAGCCCTGCGAGCAGCGCTGCCGTGCGGCCGAGGGTCAGGCCCTGGTCGCCCTGCTGGGTGGTGGCGGCGATCGCCACCTCGTCCACCCGCTCCTTCGGCAGCGCGCCGTTGCGCTCCAGCAGACCGATCATCGCCTTGACGACGAGGTCGTCGGCTCGGGTCTGCCAGTACATGCCCTTCTCGCCGGCACGCCCGAACGGAGTACGGACTCCGTCGACGAACACGACTTCGGATCTCTCGGCCACAATGCCTCCCAGGAACTCACGGTCGCCGTCGATCGTAGGAACCGGCACCGCGCAGCCGGAATCCTTTGCCGCTTCCTACGAAGGGGTTTCGGTGCCCTCGGCCGGCGCTTGGGCCGCTTCGACAAACGCGGTGGCGATCGAGCCCGATGTGGCCTCGACCTGCCAGGCGCGGGCGCCGGCGCGGGTGAGCTCCGCGGCGACCGACTCCGCGGTCAGCGGCTCGGGCGGGTTCCAGGCCACCCGGCGCAGCAGCTCCGGCGTGAGCAGGTTCTCGACCGGGAGCGAGAGCAGCTCCGCGATCTCGGTGACCACGGCGCGTCCCGCCTTCAGACGGGCGTCGGCGGCCGGGTTGCGATCGCCCCACGCGCGCGGAGGGGGAAGCGTGTCGGCGGCAGGGCGGGTCGGGCTCGGCAGGTCCTCGGTCGTCGTCCCGCGCTCGATCGCGGCCCACCAGCGCTCGACCTCGCCGCGGCTGGCGCGGCCGGTGAAATCGCGGCGGCCCGAGAGCTGGCCGATGCTGGTCGGGATGTTGCGGGCGACCGCGATGATCGAGGAGTCGGGGATCAGGCGGCCGGGAGCGATGTCGCGCTCGCGGGCGAACGCGTCCCGGGCCAGCCAGAGCTCGCGCGCCACGGCGAGGGGGCGCGGGCCGCGGAGCGAGTGCATGCCGGAGAGGCGGCGCCACGGATCCGGCGGGACCGCCTTCGGGGCGCGCGCGAGCGTCGCCTCGAACTCCTCGCGGGCGATGCGCGTCTTCCGCGCGGCGATGAGCATCTCCTCCATGCGGTCGCGGAGGTCCACGAGGAGCTCCACGTCCTTCGCGGCGTAGACGAGCCAGCTCTGGGGGAGGGGGCGGGTCGACCAGTCGGCGGCCGAGTGCTCCTTGGCCAGGTGGATGCCGAGGAGGTCCTCGACGACGGCGCCGAGGCCCACCTTGGGCAGTCCGAGGAGCCGGGCGGCGAGCTCGGTGTCGAAGATCCGCACCGGGTCCAGGCCCACCTCGCGCAGGCAGGCGAGATCCTGGCTGGCGGCGTGGAGGACCCACTCCTCCTGGCCGATGACCGCCTGCAGGGCGTCCATCCGGCCGATGGCGGGGGGATCGAAGAGGAACGCGCCGGCGCCGCGCCGGTAGACCTGGATCAGGTACGCGCGCTGCGAGTAGGTGAAGCCGGAGGCGCGCTCGGCGTCGACGGCGACGGGGCCCTCGCCGGCGGCGAGGGCGTCGACCGCGGCGAGGAACTCGTCGGGCGTGGAGAGGACACGGTAATCAGTCACGGTTGTTCCGTCGGAAGGCGAGCGGGGTCACACCGTCGCTCGATACGGGCGGGAGACCCGCGAGCATGCACAACAGCTCCCCCCACCCTTCCACGTGAGCGGCGAGCTGCGCATCATCCGGGCTCCAGGAGGCGCGGATCTCGATCTGCGCACCGTCCCCCTGAGCGGCCAGCTCGCCGAAACCGGTGGAGAGCACCTTGGTGGCCGTGCCGGACGCGGCGGAATAGGAGGCGCCCCGCGCCCCGAGGGCGTCGATGAGCCAGGACCAGGCGACCTCGGCGAGGAACGGATCGGTGCCGATCTCGACCTCGAGCGGGGCCTGGGCGAAGCAGACGACACGGAAGGGGCCGCCCCACTGCTCGGGCTCCTCGGGGTCGTAGAGCAGGATGAAGCGCCCCGTGCCCAGCTCGGAGTCGCGTCCGTGCGCGTGCGGCGCGACGTCGCCCGACAGGGCGAGGGCCCAGGGCGCGAGACCCGACGGCGAGGCGATCTCGGACACGGTGAGCTCGGCGCGCGTGGCAGCGGCGCGGATCGACTCCGTCGCGACCCGGAACTCCTCGGGGAGCTGGGACGACGCTGGGAATTCGGGCACGGTCGCAGACTAGGGTTCCGACGCGCCCGGGACGCGGAGGCACGCCGGGTGGGCGGCTCTCAGCGCGTGCGGCTCCAGCGGGCGTAGACGGCCCCGGAATCGTCCGCGGCCAGGAGCGTCAGGGCGTAGGCGTCGTCGACGACGGCCGTGCCCGTCGCGACCGGGAGGCCCGGGAGGACCACGCGCGGCGAGGTGGTGAGGCACAGCTCGTCGACCCGGCCCGAGGCGAGGAACTGGCCCGAGAGCGAGGCGCCGCCCTCGCAGACGACGCGGTGCAGGCCGAGCCCGGCGAGAGCCTCCAGGAGCTCGTCGACGCCGATCCGCTCCGAGGAGGACGGGACCGGGACGACCTCGACGCCGGCGGGGAGCCCCTCCACCGCGCCGCGCGACTCCGGCACCAGCAGCAGGACCCGGGAGCCCTCCTGCAGCTCCAGGCGGTGCCCGGCGAGATCGCCCGAGGCGGAGACGACGGCGAGCGGGACCCGCCGGGGGACGCGGTAGCCCTCGGCGCGGACGCTCGCGGCTCCGACGAGGACGACGTCGGCCTGCTCGCGGACGACTCCGAGGATCGTGCGGTCGACGCGGTTGGTGAGCGTCTCGCTCGTGCCGTCGGAGCCGGTGCTGGAGCCGGTGACGCTCGCGATCATGTTCAGGCGCACGCGCACCGCCTCGTCGGGACGCCAGGCGTCCGCGACCGCCGCTCGCGCGCCCTCCTCGCCGATCACGATCGGCGGACCGGCGGGGACGAGCGGCCGGAGGATCATGCGGCCAGGTGCGCGCGGACCTGCCGCTTGGTACGGCCGAGCAGCGCGGTCATGCCGCGCAGGCGCAGCGGCGAGACCGCCTCCGAGAGGCCGATGGTCTGCGGGAAGTCGTCGGGAACGGCGAGCACCTGCTCGGGGGTGAGCCCGGCCAGGCCCTGCGCCAGGATCGACGCGAAGCCGCGCGTCGTGGGCGCCTCGCGGGGAGCAGTGGCGTGCAGGTGCACGATCCCGCCCTCCACATCGACGACGATGAAGACGGGCGCCTGGCACTCCTCCACGCGCTCGAAGAGGTCCGGGTGGTCGCGGTAGCGCTCGGGCAGGTCGGGGAGCTCGTTCGAGAACTCGAGCAGGAGCTGCAGGCGCTCCGGCTTCTCGAGGGCGAGGAACTCCTCGCGGATGTCGCGCAGAGCGTCGGGGAGCGTGGTGTCGGTCATCCGGTCCAGTGTCTCATTGGGGGAGGGGCGGGCGGTCGCAGCGGAGGCCGGGAGCCCGGATCCGGCCCGTCGACGGGCGGATCGGCGCTCCCGGCCTCCGTCGTGACGCGTCAGCGGGCCGCGGGGGCCTCGCCGGGCTCGGCGCCCTGCACGATCGGGACGCGGACGGCGCTGCCCCACTCGGTCCAGGAGCCGTCGTAGTTGCGGACGCCCTCGAAGCCGAGGAGGTGGGTCAGCACGAACCAGGTGTGGGCGGAGCGCTCGCCGATCCGGCAGTAGGCGATGACGGAGTCGCCGTCCTTCAGCCCCGCGCCCTCGCGGTAGATGCCGTTCAGCTCGTCGAGGGGGCGGAAGGTGCCGTCCTCGGCGGCGGCCCTGCCCCAGGGCACGTTCTGCGCGCTCGGGATGTGACCGGCGCGCAGGGCGCCCTCCTCCGGGTAGGCCGGCGCCGTGGTGCGCTGCCCGGTGAACTCCTCCGGGGAGCGGACGTCGATCAGCGGGTTGCCGAAGTGCGCGAGGACGTCGTCCTTGAAGGCGCGGATCTCGGCGTCGCTGCGTTCGACGACGGGGTACTCGGCGGGCTCCGGGGAGGAGGCGTCGGTGGTCGTCGGGCGGCCCTCCGCGAGCCACTTGTCGCGGCCGCCGTCGAGCAGACGGACGTCCTCGTGACCGAAGAGGGTGAAGACCCAGAGCGCGTAGGCGGCCCACCAGTTGTTCTTGTCGCCGTAGACGACGACGGTGGTGTCGCGGGCGATGCCCTTGCCGCCGACGAGCGCGGCGAACGCGGCGCCGTCGATGTAGTCGCGCTGCACCGGGTCGTTGAGGTCGGTGTGCCAGTCGATCTTGACGGAGCCGGGGATGTGGCCGGTCTCGTAGAGCAGGACGTCCTCGTCGGACTCGACGACGACGAGACCGGGAGTGCCGAGGTGCTGCTCGAGCCAGTCGGCGCTGACGAGCCGTTCGGGGTGCGCGTAGGAGGCGAACTTCGGCGACGGATCGGTTTCGACGGACAAGGAGGACCTCCAGGATGGTGCGCGGAGCGCGGGCGTGATTCCACGGCGGGCTACGCTGGAGCCCGCCCTTCAGCGACAGTACGCGTCCGCGGACGACGCCGCACGGAGGGCGCCGTAAGAGTTCGACACAGAACCGCGGCGGCTCCGTGCCCGGTGCGGCCGCCGCCACTGAGCGCACGGACCCCGCCGTGCGCAGGATGCGAGACGCGAGTGAGCCCCGACGACGTCCGATCGACGAGCAGCCTGACCGCCCGCTCGCCCCAGATCAGCGGGCACGAGATCGCGTCGACGCTGGTGCCCCCGCGCCAGTTCGAGGGCGCCACCTTCGAGAGCTACCGTCCCGACCCGGAGTACCCCTCGCAGGCCGACGCGGTGGAGGCTCTCCGCGCGTTCGCCGCCGGCGGCGGATCCAAGGGAGGCGGAGGCGGCTTCCTGGGCTTCGGCCGGAAGAAGGCCCCCGCGGTCAAGCCGGGCGTGTACCTCGACGGCGGCTTCGGCGTCGGCAAGACCCACCTGCTCGCGGCGATCTGGCACGCGGTGCCGGGCCGCACCTACTTCGGGACGTTCATCGAGTACACCGCGCTCGTCGGCGCGCTCGGCTACGCGGCGACCGTCTCTCTCCTCAAGGGCTCGGCGCTCCTGTGCATCGACGAGTTCGAACTGGACGACCCGGGCGACACGATGCTGATGACGCGGCTCCTCGGCGAGCTCGTCGCCTCCGGGACCCGCATCGCCGCGACCTCGAACACCCCGCCCAACGCGCTGGGCGAGGGGCGCTTCGCCGCAGCGGACTTCCTCCGCGAGATCCAGTCGATGGCCGCCCACTTCGAGACGATGCGGATCGACGGCACCGACTACCGGCGCCGCGACATCGAGGGCCACGCCGTGGTGCGCACCGACGAGGAGATCGACGCTCTCGTCGCCGCCGCCCCCGCCGGCTCCGTCGTCACCGACGACCCGTTCGCGGACGCCGTGCACCACCTGGGCACCGTGCACCCCTCCCGCTACATCAAGGTGATCGACGGCGTCGACACCATCGTGCTCCGGGGCGTCACCGCTCTGACCGACCAGACCGACGCCCTGCGCCTCGTGGCCTTCATCGACCGGGTCTACGACGCGCAGATCCCGGTCCTCGCCTCCGGGACGCCCCTCGACGAGGTCTTCGGCGGCGACATGCTGAGCGGCGGCTACCGCAAGAAGTACCTGCGCTCGATGTCGCGGCTCATCGCGCTCACCTCGATGGCGCCCCGCTCCTAGGGGCGGATCCGCTCTCCTCCCGGCGTTCCCGGGGTCGTCGTCGTGCCGTCCGCCAGCGCGCCGTAACGCGCTTTTTACACAGGGGCCTCGGCCGTAACCTCCGCGAAACGCGGTGCCTCACGGGACGAAACCTCGCGCCACCAGACTGTCGGCTACCCGAGGTGACCCGACACCCGCGTGTCTCCAGGCCGTGCTCCGACGCAGCGTCCTCGCTCCGGGCTTTTCTCTGCACACTCACGAGAGGTTCAACAATGGATCAAGGCAATACCGCGTTCCTGCTCATCGCAGCCGCGCTGGTCCTGCTCATGACCCCCGGGCTCGCCTTCTTCTACGGCGGCCTGGTGCGTGCGAAGAGCGTCATCAGCATGATGATGCTCAGCTTCGGAGCCATGGGCCTCATCGGGGTCCTCTGGGTCCTGTACGGCTACGCGATCGCGTTCGGCAACGGCCCGTCCGGCCCCGCGGGGACCGACACCTTCGTCGGCATCGACGGCGTCCTCGGCATCGACACCGCCCAGATCGGCCTGCAGGGCATCTACAACGACGCGCTCGGCGAGCAGACGTCGGCCTACCCGACGCTGGCCTTCGCCGCGTTCCAGGCGACGTTCGCGATCATCACCGTCGCGCTCATCTCCGGCGCCATCGCGGACCGCGCGAAGTTCGGCGCCTGGATGGTCTTCGCCGGCGTCTGGGCCACCGTCGTCTACTTCCCGGTCGCCTCGTGGGTCTTCAACTTCACCCTCGGCGACGACGCCACCGTCGTCGACGGCGGCTGGATCGCCTACGGCGTCGGCGCGATCGACTTCGCGGGCGGCACCGCCGTCCACATCAACGCCGGAGCGGCGGCCCTCGCCCTCGCCCTCGTGCTCGGCAAGCGCGTCAACTTCACCAAGGGCGCGCACCAGCCGCACAACCCGCCGTTCGTGCTCCTGGGCGCCGGACTGCTGTGGTTCGGCTGGTTCGGCTTCAACGCCGGCTCCGAGCTCGCCGCCGACGGCATCGCGGCCGTCGCCTTCCTCAACACCATCGCCGCTCCGGCCGCCGCGATCCTCGGCTGGCTCGTCGTCGAGAAGATCAAGGACGGCAAGCCCACCTCGATCGGCGCCGCCTCGGGCGCGGTCGCGGGCCTCGTCGCGATCACCCCGGCGTGCGCCAGCCTGTCGCCGTTCTGGGCGATCGTCCTGGGCGTCATCACCGGAGCCGTCTGCGCCCTGGCGATCGACCTCAAGTACCGCCTCGGCTACGACGACTCGCTCGACGTGGTCGGCGTGCACCTGGTCGGCGGCCTCATCGGAACGCTCTACATCGGCTTCTTCGGCACCGGCGTGGGCCTGTTCCTCACCGGCGACGCGAGCCAGCTCGGCAAGCAGGCCCTCGCGGCCTTCACCGTCCTCGCCTACTCCTTCGTCATGACGCTCCTCATCGGCTGGATCATCCAGAAGACGATGGGCTTCCGCGTGAAGAACGAGGACGAGATCGCCGGCATCGACACGGCCATCCACGGAGAGGCGGGCTACGTCCTGGCGGACTGACCCCCTAATCCGCAGCACCCGACGGGGTGCCGGCTCTCCGGAGCCGGCACCCCGTCGGCGCGTCCGGGCCGGGCGACCGCCGGGCGCGCCCCCGCGGGCGGGCGGCTGAGAATCCGGGCTAGGGTTCCGGGGTGCCCTCCTCGCGCTCGGTCGTGTCCCTGCTCCTCCGACTCCTCGGCCGCGCGGTCGCCCCGCGGCCGGACGCCGGGCCCCGCCCGCAGCGCCCGTACCTGAGCACGACGGCGCCGACCCCGGGCGCGAGCGGAGTGGGCCGCACCGTCGAGGTCGACCCGTCGCGGCTCCGCGGGGTCCGCCTGGGCTACGCGCCCACGCCCGACGGCGACCCGGACCCGGGCGAGGTCGTCTGGACCTGGGTGCCGTACGAGGAGGACGACGGCCGCGGCAAGGACCGCCCGGTGCTCGTGCTCGCGGTCGAGAAGTCGGGGACGGTGCTCGCCGTGCGGCTGAGCTCGAAGGAGCACTCCGACTACCTGGCCGTCGGGACCGGCGGCTGGGACCCGGACGGGCGCCCCAGCTGGGTCGACCCGGAGCGCGTGTTCCGCGTGCACCCCGCCGGGATGCGTCGCGAAGGAGCAGCTCTGGAGCGTGCTCGGTACGACGCCGTCGCCCGGGTGCTCTCGGCGCGGTACGGCTGGCACTGAGCGCTCGACGTCGTCGAGCGGCCACGAGAGGTCGCCGCTGAGCGCCGCAGGGGAGATCCCTGCCCGTCGAACGAGGGCCGTGCTCCTCGGAGGAGGCGTCAGACCGGGTCGATCGGCACGAAGCCCGCGTACTTCGCGGCGCGGCCGTCCCCGGAGGACGTGCCGGTGAGCCTGCGCTGCACCCACGGCGCGACGTGCTGCCGGTAGTACTGCACGGTTCCGCCGCGCCGGATTGCGGCCTCGGGAGCGTCGGGCAGCGCGGCGGGCGGCGTGAGCCCGAGCGCCCGCAGGACCCGGTCGGCCACCCGCCGGTGCCCCCGCGGGCCGAGGTGCAGGCGGTCCTCCGACCACAGCTCCGGATCGGCGAAAGCGGGGTCGTGCCAGTTGTCGGCGACGACCACGTCGGTCCGGTGGCTCGTCCGACGCAGGACGGCGTCGGTCAGCGCGTCCCCGCGGCGGCGGATGAGCGAGCCGAGCGGGAGCCGCGGCGACGGATCGGCGCCGGCCAGGGCGATCAGCACGACGCCCTGCTCGTCGCAGCGCTCGAGAACGCGGAGGTAGGCGTCGGCGATCCGCTCGATGTCGGCCCGCGGGCGCAGCATGTCGTTGCCGCCGCCGTTGAAGGAGAGGTGGGTCGGACCCAGGGCGAGCGCGGGCTCGAGCTGCTCGGCGAGGATCGGCGCGATGAGGCGGCCCCGGATCGCGAGATTGGCGTACTCGATCCGCTCGCCCGTGGCCGCCGCCCATCCCGCGGCCGTCAGATCGGCCCAGCCGCGCGGGGTGCCGTCCGGCCGCTCGTCGCCGACGCCCTCGGTGAAGGAATCGCCGATCGCGACGTAGCGGACGGCCGTCATCGGCGGGTTCCGGAGGTGCGCATCGTGGCACTGTACCGCTCCGCGGCCGGGCTCAGGCGCGGCGCCTCAGCGGGGTGACCGGTGCCGAGCGGACGCTGCTGGGGCGGTCCGGCGTCGCGGCACCCGGCGCTGCGGCGAGCAGCTCCTCCTCGGGCCGGGTGCCGGGCCGGTGCTCGCGCTCGGGACGCGGGGCGGCCCGGAACCAGGCGGCCAGCGCGGAGGACCGGCGGTGCCTCCGGTGGTCGCGGTCCAGCTCGGCGGTGCCCCGGTAGCCGGAGCCCCGGGCGATGCGGTCGAGGCCGCCGAGAGCGACGGGGGTGCTCGCCATCAGGACGGCGGCCAGCTCGAGTCGGCGGAGGGCGAGGTGCTCGTCGAGGCCGAGCCCGTAGCAGCGGCGGAACCGCAGCCGCAGCAGCAGGGCGGGCATCCGCAGCTCGGCGGCGAGGTGGTGGACGGTGAAGCGCCGATCGAGGTAGCGCTCGTTGACGAGGGCGGCCGCCGCGATGGCGACGACGTCGAGCGGCCGCCCTCGTCAACGAGCGCTACCTCGATCGGCGCTTCACCGTCCACCACC
>NZ_PSWD01000027.1:0-42313 GCF_002931705.1 Rathayibacter sp. AY1C5 | reverse complement strand
GGCCCGGGAGGCGGGGACCTCCCGGGCCGCCGTCGTCCGCCCGAGCGACGGCCGCCCGCGCCCGAGGCGGGGCCGGGGGTGCGGGGGTGGCAGGATGGACGGCGCGCGATCGCGCGGTCCGCCATGGTGTAACGGCAGCACGGCAGCCTTTGGAGCTGTCCGGTCCAGGTTCGAATCCTGGTGGCGGAGCGGCACCAGGACGGTGCGCTCACGGAGGAGAACGCGAAGAACATGGCAGACAGCACGCTCGCCGTCGTGATCCTGGCGGCAGGCCAGGGCACCCGCATGAAGTCCCGCACCCCGAAGGTCCTGCACCGCCTCGCCGGGAGGCCGCTGCTCGGGCACGTGCTCGACACGGCCGCCTCGCTCGACGCGGCGCACGTCGTCACCGTGGTGCGCCACGAGCGCGACCGGGTCGCCGAGGCCGTCCTCGAGCACACCCCCTCCGCGCTGGTGGTGGACCAGGACGAGACGCCCGGCACCGGCCGCGCGGTCGAGCAGGGCCTCGCGGCGCTCCCGGAGTCCTTCGCCGGCACGGTCGTCGTGCTGAGCGCCGACGTCCCGCTGCTGGATGCGCCGACCCTCCGCCGCCTGCTCGACGAGCACCTCGCCGCGGCGAACGCGCTCACCATGCTCTCCTGCGTGCTCGAGGACCCGACCGGCTTCGGCCGGATCGTCCGCGGCGGCGACGGCGCCTTCGCCTCCATCGTGGAGCAGAAGGACGCCAGCCCCGACGAGCTCGACCTCACCGAGATCAACGCCGGCGTCTACGCCTTCGACGCCGCCGCGCTCCGCTCGGTCATCGGCGCGATCGGCACCGAGAACGCTCAGCGGGAGAAGTACCTCACCGACGCCGCCGCCGCGCTCAAGGCCGCCGGCCGCGCGATCGAGGCCGTCCCTGTGCAGGACCGCTGGCTCGTGGCCGGGATCAACGACCGCGCCCAGCTCGCCGACGCGGCGCTCGAGCTCAACGCGCGCATCGTGCGCCGCTGGCAGCTCGAGGGCGTCACGATCCAGGACCCGGCGACCACCTGGATCGACGTGGACGCGGTCCTCGCCCCGGACGTCGAGATCCTCCCGGGCACGCAGATCAAGGGCCCGACCGTCATCGCCACCGGCGCGGTCATCGGCCCGGACACCACGCTCGACTCCTGCGAGGTCGGCGAGGACGCGGTCGTGAAGCGCTCCGACGCGACGCTCGCCGTGATCGGCGCGAAGGCCCAGGTCGGACCGTTCTCGTTCCTCCGCCCCGGCACCGTGCTCGGCGCCCGCGGCAAGATCGGCACCTACGTCGAGACCAAGAACGCCGTGATCGGCGAGGGATCGAAGGTCCCGCACCTCTCCTACGTCGGCGACGCGGTCATCGGCGAGGAGTCGAACATCGGCGCCGGCTCGATCTTCGCCAACTACGACGGGGTGAGCAAGGCGTCCTCCGTGGTGGGCTCGCACGTGCGTGCGGGGTCGCACAACGTCTTCGTCGCCCCCGTTAGAATCGGTGACGGAGCGTACACGGGCGCCGGCACGGTCATCCGCAAGGACATCCCCGCCGGAGCCCTCGGGATCACCGTCGCTCCGCAGCGCAACATGGCCGGGTGGGTGCAGACCCACCGTCCGGGCACCGCAGCGGCCGACGCCGCCGAGGCGGCCCTGGCGTCGGATCCCACCGGATCCGACCAGGCGCCCACCGGAGGAAGCGGAGCACAGTGACCGGCATCACCGCCAGCAACAAGAAGAGCCTGGTCCTCGTCTCGGGGAGGGCGCATCCGGCACTGGCGGAGGCGGTCGCCGCCGAGCTCGGGACCGAGCTCGTCACGACCGAGGGGCGCACCTTCGCCAACGGCGAGCTCTACGTCCGCTACGGCGAGTCGGTCCGCGGAGGCGACGTGTTCGTCCTCCAGTCGCACACGTCCCCGATCAACGAGTGGCTGATGGAGCAGCTGATCATGGTCGACGCGCTCAAGCGCGCCTCCGCCAAGCGGATCACCGTGGTCGCCCCGTTCTACCCCTACGCGCGCCAGGACAAGAAGGGCCGCGGCCGCGAGCCGATCTCGGCCCGCCTCGTCGCGGACCTCTTCAAGGCGGCGGGAGCCGACCGGATCATGTCGGTCGACCTGCACGCGGCGCAGATCCAGGGCTTCTTCGACGGCCCCGTCGACCACCTCTTCGCGATGCCGGTGCTGCTCGAGCACTTCCGCGAGAAGCTCGACCCCTCGACCCTCACTATCGTCTCGCCCGACATGGGCCGCGTCCGCGTCGCCGACATCTGGAGCGACAAGCTCGGCGTCCCGCTGGCGATCATCCACAAGCGCCGCGACCCGAAGGTCGCCAACCAGGTCTCCGTCCACGAGATCGTCGGCGAGGTGAAGGGCCGCGTCTGCCTCCTCGTCGACGACCTCATCGACACCGGGCGCACCATCGCGAAGGCGGCCGAGGCGCTGAAGAAGGCGGGCGCGATCGGCGTGGTCGTCGCGGCCACCCACGCCGTCTTCTCGGACCCGGCGGTCGAGCTCCTGAGCTCCGAGTTCATCGACTCGGTCGTCGTCACCGACACTCTGCCGCTGCCGCCGGAGAAGACCTGGGACCGCCTGACGATCCTGCCCATCGCTCCGCTGCTGGCCCGCGCCATCCACGAGGTCTTCGACGACGGCTCGGTGACGTCGATGTTCGACGGCGACGCGTAGGACCCCGCACCCCGGGTGCGCCCTGCACGGCGCACCCGGGTCCCGCCCCGGCTCCACCGCCTAGGGTGAGGCCGTGCCCCAGCGTTCGGATGCGACCCTCGCCCTGGCGGCGGTCTTCCTGGTCTGGTCGCCGGCCGCCGCGGCGGCGGGCTGGTGGCTGCTCCTCGGGCTCGCCGTCGCGGCGGCCGCCGCGGCTCTGAGCGCCGTCGCCGACGCCGGGCGCACCGTCCACGACGGCCCCTCCTCCGAGTGGCTCGGGATCGTCGGGCGCGCCTTCGCCTCGGCCGCGCTGGCCCTGACCGCGGCCCAGTCGGTCCTCGGGGGAGCGGCCCGGCTCCTGGCCGTCCTGCTGCTCGTGGCCGTCGCGCTCTTCGGTCTGCGCGGCGGGCGCCTCCCCGCCCGCCCGGTCCTGCTCCTCGTCGGTGCGGTCGTCGTCCTGCTGGCCGCCGCCGCCGTGATCGTGCTGGTGTTTCCTCCGGACCCCGCGCCGCTCGACCCGCTGCGCGACGGAGGGCCGCTGGGAGCCGGCACCGCCGCGGCCCTGCTCCTGATCCTCCTGCCGACCTCCCGCTCCGGCGCGGTGACGGCTCTCCGCCCCGCCCTGCTGCGCATCGGGATCGCCACGGCGGCCGCCGCCGCGCTCGGCACCGGTCTGCTCCTGGCGGCCGATCCCGAGGTCCTCGCGTCCTCGGAGACCCCCCTGAGCGCTGTCACCCGGGGCACGCCCGCGTCCGGGCTCGTCGGGGCCGCCGCGGTGATCGCGGTCCTGCTCGCGCTCCTCGACCTCGGGAGGAGGGATGCGCGCGCCCTCGTCCGTCTCGCCGGCGCGGGGGAGATCCCGGCGGTGCTCGCCACCAGGAACCGCAGGACCGGCGTGCCGGCGGCGGCCCAGCTCGTCCTCTGCCTGGTCGCCGTGCTCGCGGTCGTGATCCTCGACGCCGACGCGCTGCTCGCCTTCGCCGTGGCCGCTCTGCTGGTGGCGACCATCGTGCGGCGCCTCGACCACGGAGCTGCCGGGGCGAGCGGGCCCGCCCTCGCGTCGGCCGCGGTCTCGCTGCTGCTCCTGCTCGCCCTCCCGGCGGCCACGGCGGCCGCCGCAGCGGTGCTCCTGGCGGCGCTCCTGATCGCGCGGGCTTTCCGGACCTGAGGGGTCAGCCGGCCCGGGCGTCGAGCGCCCGCTCGGGGAGCCGGACGCCACCGCCCGGCTCCGCTGACGACGGGGGAGCTCCCTCCCCGACGCGGAAGGCGCCCCCGCCCGAGGATCCGAGGATCCTGCAGGCGGGGGCGCCTTCCCGTGCGACGCGGGTCAGTGCGTGGAGGGGTCCTGCTCGACCTCGGTGCGGTCGCCCGACCACAGCGTGTGGAAGGTGCCCTCCTTGTCGACGCGCTTGTAGGTGTGCGCTCCGAAGAAGTCGCGCTGACCCTGAACGAGAGCGGCCGGGAGGCGCTTGGAGGCGAGCGAGTCGTAGTACGACAGCGCGGCGCCGAAACCGGGGATCGGCACGCCCGAGAGCGCAGCGGTCGAGACGATGCGGCGCCAGGCGGCCTCGCCGTTGGCGACGGCCTCGGCGAAGTACGGGTCCTCGAGGAGGGTCGTGATGCCGGCGTTCTCGTCGTAGGCGTCGACGATGCGGTTGAGGAACTGGGCGCGGATGATGCAGCCCGCGCGCCAGATCTTGGCGACCGCGCCCTTGTCGATCTCCCAGCCGTACTTCTCGGCCCCGGCGATGATCGCGTCGAAGCCCTGCGAGTAGGCGACGACCTTGGAGGCGTAGAGCGCGGCGCGCACGTCGTCCTCGAAGCCCTCGTACTTCTCGACCGGGGTCGGGCGCGAGGTGACGCGGGCCTGCACGGCCTCGCGCTGCTCGGGGTGGGAGGACACGGCACGGGCGAAGACGGCCTCGGCGATGCCGCCGACGGGGACGCCGAGGTCGAGCGCGTTCTGCACGGTCCAGACGCCGGTGCCCTTCGAGCCGGCCTGGTCGAGGACGACGTCGATGAAGGGGTTGCCGGTGTCGGCGTCGACCTGGCGGAGCACCTCGGCGGTGATCTCGATGAGGTACGACTCGAGGTCGCCCTTGTTCCAGGCGTCGAAGACCTCGGCGATGGCGGCGGGCTCGTGTCCGCCGACGGTGCGGAGCAGGTCGTACGCCTCGGCGATGAGCTGCATGTCGGCGTACTCGATGCCGTTGTGGATCATCTTGACGAAGTGGCCGGCGCCGTCGGTGCCGATGTGGGTGACGCAGGGCTCGCCCTCGGCGACCGCGGCGATCGACGAGAGGATCGGGCCGAGGGTCCTGTAGGACTCGACCGAGCCGCCGGGCATGATCGACGGGCCCTTGAGCGCGCCCTCCTCGCCGCCGGAGATGCCGGTGCCGACGAAGTGGATGCCGGTCTCGCGGACAGCCTTCTCGCGGCGGATGGTGTCGGTGAAGAGCGCGTTGCCGCCGTCGACGATGATGTCGCCGGGCTCGAAGACCTTCGTCAGCTGCTCGATCACGGCGTCGGTGCCGCGGCCGGCCTGGACCATGATGATCGCGGTGCGCGGGGTGGCGAGCGAGGCGGCGAAGTCCTCGATGGTCTCGGAGGCGACGAAGCCCGCCTCCGGGTGCTCCGTGATGAGGGTCTCGGTGCGGCCGTAGGAGCGGTTGAACACCGCGACCGTGTTGCCCTCGCGGCTGGCGAGGTTGCGGGCGAGGTTCGAGCCCATCACCGCCAGACCGACGACTCCGATGTTGGCTGTGGCGGTGGGCTTGTCAGACACGGTTCTCCTCGACGTTCGCGTTCAGGGGCGAGCCCAGGCTAGCCCCGGGTCGCTCCGGGGAGCCCGGGTCCGAGCCGTCTCCCGGCTGCACATCGGTCGTGCGGCGCGCGCACGGTCTTGCGCGCGCCGCGACGACCGCGACCGGTCAGGCGCCGTGGCCGAGGGGGACGCGCTCCGACGGGATCGGCGGCGGCGGGGGAGTGCCGTCGCCGAACGGGCGGCCGCCGAGCTCCTCGCGGCGCGAGGGGACGAGCCAGCCGGAGAGGTCCGGGCCCTTGGGGACGACGCCGGTCGGATTGATGTCCCGCTGCACCTCGTAGTAGTGCGACTTGATGTGGGTGAAGTCGATCGTGTCGCCGAACCCCGGAGTGGCGAAGAGGTCGCGGGCGTAGCCCCAGAGCGCGGGCATCGCCGACAGCAGGTTCCGGTTGGCCTTGAAGTGGCTGTAGTAGACGGCGTCGAAGCGGGCGAGCGTCGTGAAGAGCCGCACGTCCGCCTCGGTGATGGTGTCGCCGACCAGGTAGCGGCGGGTGCTCAGCCGCTCCTCCAGCCAGTCCAGCCGCGCCCAGAGGCGGTCGTAGGCCCGCTCGTAGGAGCGCTGCGACCCGGCGAAGCCGCACTTGTAGACGCCGTTGTTCACGTCGTGGAAGACCAGCTCGGCGATCTCGTCGATCTCCTCGCGGTGCTCCTCGGGGTAGAGGTCGGGGGCGCCGTCGCGGTGGAACGCGGTCCACTCGGTGGAGAAGTCGAGCGTCATCACCGGGTAGTCGTTGGTGACGACCTGGCCGCTCGGGATGTCCACGAGGGCCGGGACGGTGATCCCGCGCGGGTAGTCGGGGAAGCGGGCGAAGAACGCGTCCTGGAGGCGGGGGATGCCCAGCACAGGGTCGACCCCGCCCGGATCGAGGTCGAAGGTCCAGCTGCGCTTGTCGTGGGTGGGCCCGCAGATGCCCATCGAGAGGGCGTCCTCGAGCCCGAGCAGGCGCCGCACGATCACGGCGCGGTTCGCCCACGGGCAGGCGCGGGAGACGACGAGGCGGTAGCGCCCGGCCTCCACCGGGTACCCGTCGCGGCCGTCGGCGGTGATCCGCGTCGGGATGTAGTTCGTGTCGCGGTGGAAGCCGTTCTTCTCGACGTAGGAGCCGAAGTCGTCGCTCGTCATACCCGCACGGTAGGCGGTCCGCCTGGACGTCCGGCTCCGAGTCCGGCGGCGCGACCGCCTGCTGGCGGGGGGCCGCGATGCCGGGTAGGATCGGCAGCTGAACTTCGGCGAGGGATGCACGTGCATCCGTGATCGACGCGGTGGAAGCAGGCGAGGCCCCCACGGGGCGCCACGGACTTCTCCTCACGCTGACATGCGTTCGAGTCGACAAACCGTCCGTGGCCGCAGGCCACGACCCGATCCGGTGGCGTGCGCGCCGCCCAAGGAGAACATCATGGCTGAACTGACCAACAAGGTCGTCGTCGAGGTCCGCACCTCGTTCGGCAAGGGCGCCGCCCGCAAGATCCGCGCGCAGGACAAGATCCCCGCGGTCCTCTACGGCCACGGCACCGAGCCACAGCACCTCACCCTCCCGGGCCACCAGGTGCTCCTGCTCACCCGCAAGGCGAACGCGATCCTCGAGCTCGACATCGAGGGCGCCGCGCAGACCACCCTGGTGAAGGACATCCAGCGCGACCCGGTGCGCCAGATCATCGAGCACATCGACCTCGTCGTCATCAACAAGGGCGAGAAGGTCGAGGTGGACATCCCCGTGCACGTCGAGGGCGACGCCGCTCCCGGCACCCTCGTCTCGATCGAGTCGAACACCCTCTCGCTCGAGGTCGACGCCACGCGCATCCCGCAGAACATCGTCGTCTCCGTCGAGGGCCTCGAGGCCGGCACGCAGATCACCGCTGCCGACGTCACGCTCCCCGAGGGCGCCACGCTGGTCACCGACGCCGAGATCCTCATCGTCAACGTCACCGCCGAGGTCGAGCAGGACCTGGGCGAGGACGACGAGACCCCGGCCTCGGGCGACGTCGTCGCCGAGACCGCGGAGTAGTCCGCACCACCCCGGGAACGGGCCCGCTCGCAGCCGCGGCGGGCCCGTTCCGCGTCCGGCGGGGGAGTCCCTCCGCCGCCCCCGAGGAAGAGGAACGACATGGGTGACACCTGGCTGGTCGTCGGACTGGGCAACCCGGGCGCGCAGTACGCGCGCAACCGGCACAACGTCGGCCAGATGGTGCTCGACGAGCTCGCGACGCGGATCGGCGGCTCGTTCCGCCGGCACAACCGCGCCAACGCCGTGGTCGCCGAGGGCTTCCTCCGCCCGGGCGGACCGAAGCTCGTGCTGGGCAAGCCCAACAGCTTCATGAACCTCTCCGGCGGGCCGACGGCGCAGCTGCTCGACTTCTACTCGGTCGACCCGGCGCACCTGATCGTCGTGCACGACGAGCTCGACATCCCCTTCGACACCCTGCGCCTCAAGCAGGGCGGCGGTCACGGAGGGCACAACGGCATCCGCGACATCCTCGCGGCGACCGGAGGAGCCGAGTTCCTGCGCGTGCGGGTCGGCATCGGCCGCCCGCCGGGCCGCCAGCAGGCCGCCGACTTCGTGCTGAAGGACTTCGCCGGCCCGGAGCGCGAGGCGCTCCCGATCCTGGTCTCGGACGCCGCCGACGCCGTCGAGCTCATCGCCGACTCCGGCCTCTCCGCCGCCCAGCTGAAGTTCCACACCAGCGCCTGACCCGCCCTCCGCCGAGGGAACCCTGGACGGCGAGGGAGACCGCAGCCCCGGGCTCCCTCGACGGTTCGGGGTTCCCTCGGCGGTCGGCCCGCGGGGCGGCCGTAAACTGGACCCGTGCCCCTCAACGAGATCATCTCGGCGCTGTCGCGCGCCTCCACGTTCGACGATGCTCTCGCGTACGCGGTGCGGGACGCCGACTTCTCGGTGGCCGACGGCCTCCGGGTCCCCCTGCTCGCGGGGCTGATCGAGAGGCGCGCGGAGGCGGGACGCCCGCAGGCGGCGCTGGTGGTCACGGCCACGGGCCGCGACTCCGAGAACGTGCGCGCCTCCCTCGGCTGCATGCTGCCGGACGCGGACGTCGTCGAGTTCCCGGCCTGGGAGACGCTGCCGCACGAGCGCCTCAGCCCGAGCGCCGAGATCGTGGGGCGGCGCCTGGACGCGCTGCGGCGGATGAAGCAGTGGTCGGGCGAGCGGCCCCTCGTAGTGGTCGCCTCCGTGCGCGCGGCGCTGCAGCCGGTCGCCGACAACCTCGCCGACATCGAGCCGATCCGACTCGTGAAGGGCGCCCGCGGTTACGACCTCGGCCGCATCTCCTCCGAGCTGGTCGACCTGGCCTACGCCCGGGTCGACATGGTCACGCGCCGCGGCGAGTTCGCCGTGCGCGGCGGCATCCTCGACGTCTTCCCGGCGGTGGCCGAGCATCCGAGCCGAGTGGACTTCTTCGGCGACGAGGTCGACTCCATCCGCGGCTTCTCCGTGGCCGATCAGCGCTCGCTCCCGGGCGAGGCCGACTCGGTGGTCCTCCCGCCGAGCCGCGAGCTGCTGCTGGTGCCCGCGGTGCGGCAGCGGGCCCGCGAGATGCTGCACGAGTTCCCGAGCCTGTCGGCGATGCTCGCCAAGATCGCCGAGGGCATCCCGGTCGAGGGGATGGAGTCGCTCGCCCCCGCGCTGCTGGAGCGGCTGGTCCCGATCTCGCACTACCTCCCCGAGGGTGCGGCCGTCGCGGTCCTCGCCCCCGAGCGCGTGGCGACGCGGGCGATCAGCCTCGCCGAGACGAACCGCGAGTTCCTGCAGGCGGCCTGGAGCGCGGCGACCGCCGGCGCCGAGGCCCCCATCGACCTCGCCTCGGGCGAGTTCATCTCGCTCGGCGCGCTCCGCGACTCCGTGAAGCTCAGCGCCCCGGGCGCCGACGCTCCCGACCACCCGTGGTGGACGATGAGCACGTTCCGCCAGGGCCCCGCCGCGGGCGAGGCCGAGGTGCTGCCGGAGGAGCTCGGGATCGACGAGATCCTCGCCGTCCGGGTCGAGGGCGAGCCGGTCCCCGGCTTCGGAGCGAGCGTCGAGGGCGCCCTCGCCCACGTCCGCGCGCGCCTGGCCGACGGCTGGACCGTGGTCCTGACCGCGCCCGGCACCGGCACGGTCGAGCGCACCGACCAGGTCCTCGCCGAGCACGAGGTCGCCGCCCGCATCGTCGCCGACCTCCCCGCCGGGCTCGAGACGGGCCTCGCCTACGTGGTGCAGGCCTCCGTCGATCACGGCTTCGAGGTGGAGGAGGCGAAGCTCGCCCTGCTCACCGACACGGAGTTCTACGGCCGCACCGTCGGCTACGACTCCCGAGCGGTGAAGAAGCTCGCCTCGCGCCGCAAGAACGTCGTCGACCCGCTGCAGCTCACGCCCGGCGACTTCGTGGTGCACGCCACCCACGGCATCGGCCGGTTCGTGGAGCTCTCTCAGCGCGAGGTCTCCAGCGGGGGCCGCAACGCGATCAAGACCCGCCGCGAGTACCTGGTGCTCGAGTACGCCCCCAGCAAGCGCGGCTTCCCGGGCGACAAGCTGCTCGTCCCCACGGACCAGCTCGACCTGCTCTCCCGCTACGTCGGCGGCGAGGCTCCGGCGCTGAGCAAGATGGGCGGGAGCGACTGGGCGCAGGCCAAGAGCAAGGCCCGCCGCGCGGTCCGCGACATCGCGGTCGAGCTCGTGAAGCTCTACTCCGCCCGGATGGCCTCCCGCGGGCACGCGTTCCCGCCGGACACCCCCTGGCAGCGCGAGCTGGAGGAGGCGTTCCCGTTCGCCGAGACCCCCGACCAGCTCACCGTCATCGACGAGGTCAAGGCCGACATGGAGCGGCCGATCCCGATGGACCGCCTGCTCTCGGGCGACGTCGGCTTCGGCAAGACCGAGGTCGCCGTGCGCGCCGCGTTCAAGGCGATCCAGGACGGGAAGCAGGTCGCGATGCTCGTGCCGACCACGCTGCTCGTCCGCCAGCACCTCGAGACGTTCCAGGAGCGCTTCGCCGGCTTCCCCGTCCACCTGCGGGCGCTCAGCCGGTTCCAGAGCGCGAAGGAGTCGAAGGAGACGATCGAGGGCCTGGCCGACGGCACCGTCGACATGGTCATCGCGACCCACCGGCTCCTCAGCGACAACATCGTCTTCAAGGACCTCGGCCTGCTCGTGATCGACGAGGAGCAGCGCTTCGGCGTCGAGCACAAGGACAAGCTCAAGGCGCTGAAGAAGAACGTCGACATCCTCTCGATGAGCGCCACGCCCATCCCGCGGACGCTCGAGATGGCGGTGACCGGCATCCGCGAGATGTCGACCCTCGCGACCCCGCCGGAGGAGCGCCACCCGATCCTCACCTTCGTCGGCCCTTACTCCGAGAAGCAGGTGTCGGCCGCGATCCGCCGGGAGCTCCTGCGCGAGGGCCAGGTGTTCTTCGTGCACAACCGCGTCTCGACGATCAACCGCGTCGCCTCGCAGCTCGCCGAGCTGGTGCCCGAGGCGCGGATCGCGGTCGCGCATGGCAAGCTCAGCGAGTCGCAGCTCGAGCGGATCATCGTCGACTTCTGGGAGCGCAAGTTCGACGTCCTGGTGTCGACGACGATCGTCGAGACCGGCCTCGACATCCCGAACGCCAACACGCTGATCGTCGACCGCGCCGACAAGTACGGTCTCTCGCAGCTGCACCAGCTGCGCGGGCGGGTCGGCCGCGGCCGCGAGCGCGCCTACGCCTACCTCCTCTACGACGAGACGAAGCCGCTGAGCGAGACCGCGCACGACCGGCTGCAGACCCTGGCCGCCAACTCGGACCTCGGCGGCGGCATGCAGATCGCGCTGAAGGACCTCGAGATCCGCGGTGCGGGCAACCTCCTCGGCGGCGAGCAGTCCGGGCACATCCAGGGCGTGGGATTCGACCTCTACCTGCGGATGATCGGCGAGGCCGTCGACACCTTCCGCGGCGAGGTCGCCGAGGGGCAGACGGAGCTGCGGCTCGAGCTGCCCGTCGACGCGCGCATCCCGGAGGAGTACGTCGACAGCGAGCGGCTGCGCCTGGAGGCGTACCAGAAGCTGTCGGCCGCGTCGTCGCCGACGGCGAAGGAGGGGAGCATCGACCTCGTGGTCGAGGAGCTGACCGACCGCTACGGTGAGCTGCCCGAGGCGGTCGAGAACCTCATCCTGGTGTCGAGGCTGCGGATGCGCGCGCAGAAGGCGGGCCTCAGCGACGTGGTCGCGATGGGCTCGAACGTCCGCGTGGCTCCCGCTCACCTGCCCGACTCGATCCAGGTGCGCCTGCGCCGGATGTACCCGACCGCGAAGTACCTGCAGCAGGCCGACGCGGTCGTCGTGCCGATGCCCGTGCTCGACGGCGTCCCGCTCGGCGACCGGGCGCTCATCCAGTGGGTGGCGTCGCTCCTGGACTCGCTGTTCCCGGAGCCGGTCACCGTCTGAGGTCCTCGGGGCGGCGCTCCCCGGTGGAGCGCCGCTCCGCTCCGGCGGCCGTCGCCGCTGCGGGAGGGCGCGCTGGCAGGATGGAGGGCATGCCGCTCCTCGCCGCCCGACGTCCCCGTGAGCCGGAGCCGCTCGCCGGCCCGCTGGTCGCCGTCCGCGGGGTCGCGGTGCGCGCCTCGGGGGTCGAGCTGCTCGCCCCGTGCTCGCTCGAGGTGGAGGCGGGGGAGGGCGTCGCGGTGACGGGCCGCAACGGCACCGGCAAGACCACGCTCCTGCGGGTGATCGCCGGCCTCACCGCTCCGAGCGAGGGAGTCGTGGCGGTGACCGGGCGCGCCCCGGAGGAGCGCTCCGCCGCCCACCGCCGCGCCGTCGCCGCCCTGATCGGCACCCCGCCCTTCGAGCGGGATCTGACCCTCGAGGAGCACCTCGCGATGGTGGCCGTCTCGTGGGGGGCGCCGGTCGCCGACGCCCGCCGCGAGGCCGCAGCTGGTCTCGACGCGCTCGCGCTCGCTCCGCTCGCCCGCCGCTTCCCGCACGAGCTCTCCTCCGGGCAGACGCAGCTGTTCTCCCTCGCGCTCGTGCTGGCCCGTCCCTCCGCGGTGCTGCTGCTCGACGAGCCGGAGCAGCGGCTCGACGTCGAGCGGGTGCCGCTGGTCGCGGAGGTGCTGCGGCGCGCAGCCGCGTCCCGGGCGCTCGTCGTCGCGACCCACAGCCCCGTGCTGATCGAGGGCCTGGGCGCGCGGGTCGTCGAGCTGGAGCGGGCGTGACGCGCGCGGAGGGGGCCCGCGTCGCCGAGGTGCGGGCTCTGCACCGGCACCGCGCCGCGGCTCCGCCGAGTCCGCGCGCCTACGCGGGCTACCTCGCCGCGATGACCGTCCTCGTCGTCGTCCTCCCCGTCGCCCGGGCCCTCGCGCTCCTCGCCGCCGAGGCGGGAGCCGCGCCGGAGCCGCTGGTCGCCCTCGCCGCGGGTCTCGCCCTGCCCGCCGCCGTGCTCCTGGGCCGGGTGCGCGGACCCGCGGTGGGCGAGCCGCACACCACGGCCGTGCTGCTCGCGACCGATCTGCGCCGCTGGGCGGTGCTCCGCCGACCCGTGGTCCGGGCGTCGGCCGGTCTCGTGGCGTGCTGCTCCGCCGTCGCGTCGCTCCTCGCCCTCGCCGCCTCCGCGCCGCTCCTCGCGGCCGTCGCCGGCGGCGCCGCGTTCGCCGGCCTCCTCGCCGTCGCCTGGCTCGCCGGTCAGTGCCTCCCCTCGCGCCTCCCCGCGCTCGCGGCGGGCCTCCTCGCCTCCCTCGCGGTCCTCGGGGCCCTCCTGCCCGGTGCGCCCACGCCGGGCGGCCTCCTCGCCTCAGCCGTGAGCGGAGCGGAGGAGGTGCGCGCCGCGACCGTGCTGCTCGCGTCGGCCGCGGTCCTCCTGGCCGCGGCGCCCCGGCTGCTCGACGCCGCGCGCGGGCCTCGCCTCCTCGCCCAGGCCCGGCAGTGGTCGGCGACCACCCGGCTCGGAGCGACGGGCGACCTCGCCGAGTCGCTCGACGGGTACCGCGCCCTCCCGGCGATCGGGCGGGGGCTCCGAGCGGTCCGCCTCTCCCCGTTCGCCCTCGCGGTGCCGGTGCGCGACGCGATCGGCGCGCTGCGCACTCCCGGCCGCTCGGCGGTCGCGGTCGTCGCCCTGGCCGCCGCCGGCGCCGCCGCCGTGCTCGCCGCGGTCGTGCCGTTCTCCCTCCTCGCGCTCCCGGCCGCCGCGGCGGGCGTGCTCGCCTACCTCGGCGCCGGCGTCTGGAGCGACGGCTTCCGCCACGCCGCCGCGACCGCGGGGCAGCCGGCGCTCCTCGCCCCCGGCCCGTTCGAGCTGCTCCTCCTGCACGCCGTCCTCCCGCTGGTGCTCGCGGTCGGAGTCGCGATGCTCGGCGCCCTCGCCGCCTCGCTGCTGCTCCCGGGCGCGGCGGTGCCGGTGGCCGCCGCGACCGCCGTCGCCGCCGTCGCCGCGCGGGCGATGGACGCGACCCGGGGTCCGCTGCCGCCGCAGCTGCTCAGCCCGGTGCCGCTCCCGATCGGGGACGGCGCGGGAGTCGCGGTGGTCCTCTGGAACCTGGCGGGTGCACTCGTCAGCGCCTCGACCGCGGTGTCCGTCGCGGCGTCACCCGGGCTCCTCGCCGCGGTGCCGCTCGTCGCCGGCGGCTGCCTCCTCGTCGCGCGGCGGCGTCTCGCGCGGGCCTGAGGCTCCCGGGCGCCCGCGTCGCCCGGATGTCCGCGGCGGCGGCCGGACCGGATGCGAGGATGGCGGGGTGACCGCGCATCCCCGGCTCGACGAGCTCATCCGCACCGTCCACGTCCTCCGCGCCCCGGGCGGCTGCCCGTGGGACGCCGAGCAGACCCACGAGTCGCTCGTGCGCTACCTGATCGAGGAGTCGCACGAGCTCGTCGACGCCATCGAGGCGGGGGACCGGGCCGACCTGATCGAGGAGCTCGGCGACGTCCTCTACCAGGTGCTCTTCCACGCCGACCTGGCGGCCGAGAGCGCCGAGCCCTTCACCATCGAGGACGTCGCGGCGCACATGAACGCCAAGATGATCGGCCGCCACCCGCACGTCTTCGGCGACGCCACGGCCGAGACGGCCGACGACGTCATCGCGGTGTGGGACGAGCTCAAGCGCACCGAGAAGCCGCACCGCACCAGCGTGCTCGACGGGATCCCGCAGGGCATGCCCGCCCTCGCGCTCGCCGACAAGGTGATCGGCAAGGCGACCTCGCTGGGCGTCGTGGACGCCGGCCAGGGCCCTCTGCCCATCGAGTCGGAGGAGGACCTCGGCCCGCTGCTGCTGGCCATCGTCGCCTCCGCCCGCGCCCAGGGGCTCGACGCCGAGCGCGCGCTCCGCACGGCGACGCGCGACCTGCAGGACGAGATCCGCGCGGTGGAGCAGGAGCGGCGCGCGGACTGAGGCGTCCGCCGGCCCGCCCCGGCCGATCTGGGAGAATCGCCGTCATGGCCTCCCCGATCACCCCGCCCCGCGGCATGCGCGACTTCCTCCCCGCCGACAAGGCGAAGCGCGAGCACGCGCTCGGCGTCATCCGCCGCGTGTACGCCTCCCACGGGTTCGACGAGATCGAGACGCCCGTGGTCGAGGACTTCGACCGCCTCCACTCCGGGCTCGGCGGCGACAACGAGAAGCTCGCCTTCAGCGTCCTGCGCCGCGGGCTCACCCGCGACGACCTGGCGGCGGTCGACGACGCGTCCGCCCTCGCCGACCTCGGCCTGCGCTTCGACCTCACGGTGCCGCTCGCCCGCTTCTACGCCTCGCACCGCGCCGAGCTGCCGGCCGTCTTCCGGTCGGTGCAGATCGCGCCGGTGTGGCGCGCCGAGCGCCCGCAGAAGGGGCGGTACCGCCAGTTCGTGCAGTGCGACATCGACATCATCGGCGAGCCCGGGCAGCTGGCCGAGGTCGAGCTCATCACGGCGACCGCGGCGGCGCTCGACGCGCTGGGCCTCGAGGAGTGCACCATCCGGATCAACGACCGCCGCATCCTCACCGGCATCCTCGAGCACTGCGGCTTCGCCCCCGAGCGCTTCGGCCCGGCGCTGATCTCGATCGACAAGCTCGACAAGATCGGCGCCACCGGAGTCGTCGCCGAGCTCGAGGCCGACGGGCCGGACGCGGCCGCGGTCCTCGGGGGCTACCTCGCGCGGATCGAGCAGGCGGTCGCCGCCGGGGGAGTGGCGCTCGAGCAGTCCGCGATCCTCGACGTGCTGCCCGAGGGCATCGACCCGGAGGCGGTGCTCGCGCTCGAGACGCTGGCCCGGTCGCTGCGCTCGCTGCCCGCCGGCGTCTCGCTCCGCTTCGACCCGACGCTCGTGCGGGGCATGGGCTACTACACCGGCACGATCTTCGAGATCGCGCACCCGTCCTCGGGCTCCTCGGTCGGCGGAGGCGGGCGGTACGACGGGATGATCGGCCGCTTCCTCGGTCAGGACGTGCCGGCCTGCGGCTTCTCGATCGGCTTCGAGCGGATCGTCGAGCTGATCGGCGGTGCCGTCGTCGAGCGTCCCGACGCCGTCGTCCTCGTCCACGAGCGCGACGCGGCGCCCGAGATGCTGCTCGCGCTCAAGCAGGAGCTGATCGCCCGGGGCTCGCGCGTGCGCCTCGAGCGCCGGGCGAAGAACCTCACCCCGCTGCTGGACCGCGCGGCCGCCGCGGGCTTCACCCGCTTCGCTCTCGTCCCGCGGGACGCCGCCTCCGCCGCCGACCTCTCCTTCAAGGACCTCGGCTGATCCGCGCCGGCGGCGCCGGGTGAGCGTCGCCGGCTGCCTGCGCTGAGCCGCGCCCGCGGGAGGGGCCGGGGCCGTCCTGTCGGGCCTGAACTGGGTCTCAGCCGATCCGTCAGGGGATCATGTCGATCTGGTCGGAACCTTGTCGGATCCGTGAGAGCCTTAATACCCGCGAAATCTGCGGACACACCCGAGAAATCTCCCCCGGATAGCGTCGAGGCACCCGATCGGCGCGGCTTGGCGCGCCTGCACGGGCACCCCGTCGCGACCCCGCGCACCGCACCGCAGCAGCCCTGACGATCCCCACCCGAGGAGTCCCCTTGACCCTGTCGCCCCTTCGCTCCCTCCCGGCCTTCGACCGCCGCAGCCTCCTCCGCCTGGCGGGTGTCGCCGGCCTCGCGATCGGCGGCGCCTCCGTCCTCGCCTCCTGCGCCTCCGACTCCTCCGGCGCGTCCGCCGCGGACGGCGGCGACCTCGGCACCCTCAAGGTCCAGCTCTCCTGGATCAAGAACGAGGAGTTCGCGGGCGAGTTCTTCGCCGACTCGAAGGGCTACTTCACCGAGGCCGGCCTCGCGGGAGTGACGCTCACCCCCGGCCCCTCGACGGGCGTGGCCGAGCTCCTCTCGGGCAGCGCGGACGTCGCGCTCAGCGACGCCGTCTCGATCGGCACCGCGATCGCCCAGCAGGAGGCCCCGCTCAAGATCATCGGCGCGACCTACCAGAAGAACCCCTTCACGGTCCTCTCGATCAAGACCGCCGGGAACATCGCCACTCCGGCCGACCTCGCCGGGAAGAAGATCGGCGTCCAGGCCTCGAACACCTCCCTGTTCCAGGCGCTGCTCGCCGCGAACGGCCTGTCCGAGTCCGACCTCACAGTCGTCCCCGTCGAGTACGACCCCTCCGTCCTCGTCAACGGCACCGTCGACGGCTTCATCGCCTACCTGACGAACGAGGCCATCACGGTCGCGGCCGAGGGCTACGAGGTCGTCAACCTGCCCTTCGCCGACAACGGCCTCCCCTTCGTCGCCGAGACCTTCTCGGTGTCGGAGCAGGCGATCGCCGAGAAGCGCGACGCTCTGAAGGCGTTCCTCGTCGCCGAGATCAAGGGCTGGACCGACGCGGTCAACGACCCGGAGGCGGGCGCGATGCTCGCCGTCGAGAACTACGGCAAGGACCTCGGCCTCAACGAGGAGTCCTCCAAGAAGGGCGCCACCATCCAGGCCGAGGAACTGGTCGTCTCGGACGAGACGGTCTCGAACGGCCTCTTCACCATCTCCGAGACGCTGCAGTCCGAGACCATCGCGTCCCTCGCGGGCGCCGGGATCGACGTCACGGCCGAGGACCTCTTCGATCTGACCCTCCTCGACGAGGTCTACGAGGAGAACCCCGAGCTGATGAAGTACGCGGCCTGATCCTGATCCACGAAGGGCACCACTCGTGACCGACACGACCGACGCCGGCACCCTGCGCGACCAGGGTGCCGGCGGCACCGGCATCCAGATCCACGGCCTGTCGAAGACGTTCCGGATGGGCTCGCGCAGCGTCGCGGCGCTGCAGGACACCGATCTCCACACCGACCAGGGCAGCTTCCTCGCCCTGCTCGGCCCGTCGGGGTGCGGCAAGTCGACCATCCTGCGCATCCTCGCGGGACTGGAGGAGCCGACGTCCGGCTCCATCCGGGTCGACGGCCGCACTCCCCAGGAGCTGCGCCGCGACAACAAGCTCGGCATCGCCTTCCAGGACCACGCGCTCCTGCCGTGGCGCAGCGTCATGGCGAACATCCGCCTGCCGTTCGAGATCGCGGGCAAGAGCGTCGACCAGTCCTACATCGACGAGCTGATCGACCTCGTCGGCCTCCGCGGCTTCGAGAAGGCCAAGCCGGCCCAGCTCTCGGGGGGCATGCGCCAGCGCGTGTCGATCGCGCGGTGCCTGATCCTCAAGCCCGAGGTCCTGCTGCTCGACGAGCCGTTCGGCGCCCTCGACGACATGACGCGGCAGAAGCTCAACCTCGAGCTGCTGCGGATCTGGACCGAGAAGCCCGCCACGACGCTCCTCGTCACGCACGGCATCTCGGAGGCGATCTTCCTCTCGGACCGCGTCGCGGTGATGAGCCCGCGCCCGGGACGGGTGAAGGAGATCATCGACATCGACCTCCCCCGCCCGCGCACCCCCGAGATGCAGCGCACCCCCGAGTTCCACGCCTACGTCGACCAGGCCTCCGAGCTGCTGTTCGGCGACGGCGGCGCGGCCGCGGACGACCGCGTCTAGGAGGCACCGTGGCCACCACGCTCCCCGCGGCCCCGCGCCGCACCCTGTCCCTGCCTCCGTGGCTCACCGGGCTGATCGGCGTCGCCGCGATCGTCGCCGTCTGGTGGATCGTGGCGCTCGTCACCGCGCCCACCGGCGCCGCGACCTACGCGCCCGTCCCCACTCCCGTGCAGGTCGTGCAGACCGCGATGGAGGACGGCGCGGGCTTCTACTGGCGCAACTTCTCCGTCACGATCGGCGAGGCGGCCGTCGGCTACTTCTGGGGCAACCTCCTCGCGCTCGTGCTCTCGGCGCTCGTGCTGGTCCTGCCCTGGCTGGAGGGGGTCGTCTCGCAGCTCGCGGTCATCACGTACTGCGTGCCGATCGTCGCCATCGGAGCGATCGTGCTGCTGATCCTCGGCGGTGCGGACGCTCCCGGGAAGGCGAGCGCGACGGCGATCTTCCTGGCCGGCCTCTCGGTGTTCTTCACCACGGTCGTCGGCAGCCTGCTCGGGCTTAAGGCGGCCGACAAGGCGGCGCTCGACGTCGTCACGGTCTACGGGGGCTCGCGCTTCACTCAGCTGCGCAAGGTCCGCCTGATCGCGGCGCTGCCCAACATCCTGTCGGCGCTGCAGATCGCGGTGCCCGCGGCCTTCCTCGGCGCGATCCTCGGCGAGTACTTCGGCAAGATCGAGACGGGCGTGGGCCCGATCCTGGTCGCAGCGCAGGTCTCGCTGAACTCGCCCCGCGTCTGGGCGCTCTTCCTCCTCTGCGCGGGCGTCGCGCTCCTCGGCTACGGCATCGTCGGACTGATCGGCCGCCTCATCGCGCCCTGGTCCTCCGGAAAGCGGGCATGACCATGACGACCACCGTTCCCGACCGCACGGAGCAGTCCACGGCCACATCGATCCTCGCGGTCGACGAGCTGCGGCGCCAGCTGCGCACGGCCGCCCTCGGCGCGACCCTCAAGAGCCTGCGCAAGAGCCTGCTCATCGCCCTGTCGACGATCGTGATCGTGCTGGCGATCTGGATCGGCGTCGTCCTCTTCAGCGGGGTCTCGCCCTACGTGGTCAAGGGCCCCTGGGACGTCTGGCAGCACCTGGTGACCGACGCGAAGGCCGCGGAGCACCGCGCCGAGCTGGGCGGGCTCTTCGCCGTGACCATGGGCGACGCGCTGATCGGCTTCGCGGCCGGCCTGGTCGTGGCGATCCTCGGCGCGATCCTGTTCCGCCTGTCGAAGGGCATCGAGCATGCGCTGATGCCGTTCGCGATGCTGCTGCGCTCGGTGCCGCTGATCGCGATGGCACCGCTGATCATCCTGGTCTTCGGGACCGGCTCGATCGCCTCGGTCGCGGTCATCGGCGGGATCGTCGTCCTCTTCCCCGCGCTGGTGACGATCGCCTTCGGCCTCAACAACGCCTCCCCGCAGATGCTCGACGTGGTCGCGGTCTACGGAGGCAGCACTCTCACCGCGATCCGCAAGGTGGCCATCCCCGGCTCGCTGCCCTCGCTCTTCGCCGCGATCCGCATCTCGGTGCCCGGAGCGATCACGGGCGCGCTGCTCGCCGAGTGGCTCTCCACCGGTGCGGGCATCGGCGGGGCGATCAACGCCTGGTCCGCCCAGGCCCGGTTCGCGGACGTCTGGTCGGCGGTCGTGCTCGTGACCGGCGTCTCGCTCGTGCTCTACATGCTCGTGCAGGTGCTCGAGACCTTCGTCCTCTCCCGGATGTCCCTCTCCCTCACCTGACCCTGTCCCTTTCCCCGCGAAGTGCCACTCGACGAGGGCTCGCCCGGTGGGTCGCATACCCGGGTGGCGTCTCGCGGGAAGGGGGAGGGCAGGGGAGCGGAGCGACGGGGCCGGGTCAGACGGTGACGATCGCGTCGACGCGGTGGCCGGCCAGCACCTCGCGGCCGCCGAGCCCGTCGAGCTCCATGACCACCGCGATCCCCTCGAGGCTCCACCCTGCGCGCTCGATCAGGCGGCGGCTCGCGTCGAGCGTGCCCCCGGTCGCCAGCACGTCGTCGACCAGCAGCAGCCGCGAGCCGCGGGGCGCCGCGTCCTCGTGCACCTCCAGCATCGTCTCGCCGTACTCGAGGGTCGCCTGCTCGCGCAGCACGGCCCGCGGGAGCTTGCCGGGCTTGCGGATGGTGACGACGCCGAGACCCGCCGAGTAGGCGGCCGCCGCGGCGAGCAGGAAGCCGCGCGCCTCCACGCCCGCGATCGCGTCGATCCGGCCGCGGTAGGGCTCGATCAGCGCGTCGGCCACCGCCCGCAGGGCCTCGCCGTCGCCGAAGACCGGCGTGAGGTCGCGGAACAGGATGCCCGGGCTCGGGAAGTCCGGGACGACGGCGGTGAGACGGTCGACGTGGTCGGCGGCGGTCGTGGTCACGGGGAACCTCCGGGTCGGCGGGTGCGCCCGGGCCGTCCGGCGATCGGGCCCTGGGAGTCTACGACCGGCCGCGGTCTCCTGCGCTTCGGAGGCGGTCAGTAGACTCCTTCCCGACCGCTCCCGTCTCCGGGAGCCCACCCGTCAAGAGGAGATAGTTGTGGCCCTTATCGAGGCAGTCGTCGCCCGAGAAATTCTGGACTCCCGTGGCAACCCCACGGTCGAGGTCGAGGTCCTGCTCGAGGACGGCGCGTCCTCGCGAGCGGCCGTCCCGTCCGGCGCCTCCACCGGCGCGTTCGAGGCGTACGAGCTCCGCGACGGCGACTCCGACCGCTACCTCGGCAAGGGCGTGCAGAAGGCCGTCGACGCCGTCATCGACGAGATCGGCCCGGCCATCGAGGGCTTCGACGCCACCGACCAGCGCCTCGTCGACGCCGAGCTGATCGAGCTCGACGGCACCGAGAACAAGTCCCGCCTGGGCGCGAACGCGATCCTCGGCGTCAGCCTCGCCGTGGCCAAGGCCGCCGCGCAGTCGTCGGACCTCGACCTGTTCCGCTACGTCGGCGGCCCGAACGCGCACACCCTGCCCGTGCCGCTGATGAACATCATCAACGGAGGCGCGCACGCCGACACCGGCGTCGACATCCAGGAGTTCATGGCCGTCCCGCTCGGCGCCGAGTCCTTCTCCGAGGGCCTGCGCTGGGGCGTCGAGATCTACCACGCGCTCAAGGCGCAGCTGAAGAAGGCCGGCTTCGCCACCGGCCTCGGCGACGAGGGCGGCTTCGCCCCCGACCTGCCCACCAACCGCGAGGCGCTCGACTTCATCCTCAAGGCCGTCGAGGCCGCCGGATTCACCCCCGGCAAGGACATCGGGCTCGCGCTCGACGTCGCCTCCTCGGAGTTCTACGAGGACGGCGCCTACACGTTCGAGGGCAAGAAGCTCTCGGCCGAGGAGCTCTCCTCCTACTACGCCGACCTCGTCGCCAACTACCCGCTGGTCTCGATCGAGGACCCGCTGGACGAGGACGACTGGGCCGGCTGGACCCACCTCACCGCGGCCATCGGCGACAAGGTGCAGCTCGTCGGAGACGACCTGTACGTCACCAACCCGGTGCGCCTCGCCCGCGGTATCGCCGAGAAGGCCGGCAACTCGATCCTGGTCAAGGTGAACCAGATCGGCACGCTCACCGAGACGCTCGACGCCGTGGCCCTGGCCCAGCGCAACGGCATGACCGCGATCCTCTCGCACCGCTCCGGCGAGACCGAGGACACCACCATCGCCGACCTCGCGGTCGCGGTGGACGGCGGCCAGATCAAGACCGGCGCCCCGGCCCGCTCGGACCGCGTCGCGAAGTACAACCAGCTGCTGCGCATCGAGGAGATCCTGGGAGGTGCGGCGACCTACGCGGGTCGCTCCGCCTTCCCGCGCTTCTCCGCGTAGTCTCGGCACGCCGGACCGGCCCCGGAGCCCAGCACCTCGGTGCGGGCGCCGGGGCCGCTCCACTTCCCCCGCCGCGACGGCCGCGATCTCGCAGCTCGAGGCCACCCAGGTCATGGTCGAGTACAACGCGATGCTCGCCGAGGACGAGGAGCTGCGCGAGGCGTACGCCGCTGCGCACCGGGCGTTCCTGGCCGACCGCGAGAGCGTCGGCTCCGTCCCCGAGATCGCGGGCATCTCCTCCGGGGGCATGCCCTCGCGGGTGAAGTGCCTCCACGCCCTCGCCGCGCACGCCCTCGCGGCGGGCCCCGGCGTCAATCCGATCGGCGATCTGGCCCTGGCCCGCGCCGACTGGTCTCCCGAGCGCTGCGCCTGCAGGCCGCTCGACGCGTAGCCGCTCCTACCGGAGCCACGGAGGCGCCACCACCGGCGCGCTCTTCGCTAAGCTGATTCCCAGTCGGGGTCAGTGCTGCCCACCGCATCGAGAGCGGGCACTTCGCATTGCGTGAGGGTGTTCGCATTGTCCATCCCTCTTGGAGAGTCAACCGTGCCCAGAATCCTGATCGTCGGAGGCGGCTACGCCGGCTTCTACACCGCGTGGAAGCTCGAGAAGCAGCTCCGCCCGCACGAGGCAGAGGTCACGATCGTCGACCCGCTGCCCTACATGGCGTACCTGCCCTTCCTCCCCGAGGTCGCCGCGGGGTCGATCGAGCCGCGCCACGCGATCGTCTCGCTCCGCCGCCACCTCAAGAAGACCGCGATCCTCGCCGCCAAGGTGACGAAGATCGACCACGCGAACCGCACCGCGACGATCACCCCGACCGTGGGCGAGCCCTTCGAGTTCGAGTACGACCAGATCGTCGTCACCGCCGGCTCCGTCTCGCGCACCTTCCCGATCCCGGGCGTCGCCGACAACGCGATCGGCCTGAAGACGATCGAGGAGGCGACCGCGATCCGCGACCGCATGCTCACGAACTTCGACAAGGCCGCGTCGCTCCCCGCCGGCCCCGAGCGCTCGCGCCTGCTGACCGTCACAGTCGTCGGCGGCGGGTTCGCGGGCATCGAGGTCTTCGCCGAGCTGCGCTCCTTCGCGAGCGCGCTGCTCAAGCGCTACCCCGAGATCGACTTCGAGGAGACGCAGTTCCACCTCATCGAGGCGATGGGCCGGATCATGCCCGAGGTCGCCCTCGAGACGAGCCACTGGGTGCTGAAGAACCTCGACCAGCGAGGCGCCACCGTGCACCTCGACACGCAGCTCAAGTCGGCCGAGAACGGCGTCATCCAGCTGTCGACGGGCGAGAGCTTCGAGTCGGATCTCATCATCTGGACCGCGGGCGTCATGGCGAACCCGTCGATCAAGAACTCCGACCTGCCCATCGAGGAGCGCGGCCGCCTGCGCGTGCGCGCCGACCTCCGCGTCGGCCACGACGACGTGCTCGTCGAGGGCGCCTGGGGCGCCGGCGACGCGACGGCCGTCCCCGACCTCACCGGCGGCGGCGTCGGCGGCTTCTGCGTGCCGAACGCCCAGCACGCCGTCCGCCAGGGCAAGCTCATGGCCAAGAACATCACCGCGGTGCTCCGCGGCGAGGAGCCGGTCGACTACGTGCACAAGAACCTCGGCGCGGTCGCGGGCCTGGGCATCGGCATCGGCGTGTTCCAGTCCGGCAAGATCGCCGTGAAGGGCTTCCCCGCCTGGGTGATGCACCGCGGCTACCACGGTCTCGCCATGCCCTCGTGGGAGCGCAAGTTCCGCGTGGTCTGGGGCTGGTGGAACAACCTCTGGCTCGGCCGCGACATCGCCTCGATCGAGGCCCGCGAGTACCCCCGCGGCTCCTTCGAGACCTACGCGTCGCGTCCGCGTCCGGCGGCCCCGGCCGCCGAGGCTCCGGCCGCGCAGGCCCCGGCGCAGATCCCCGGCCAGGCCGGTGCTCCGGTCCCGGTCGGCGGCGAGCCCGCCAAGTCCTGACACCGCCGCCGGGAGGGTCGCTCCTCCCGGTGGTCGCCCCCATAGCCCAATCGGCAGAGGCAGACGACTTAAAATCGTCTCAGTCTGGGTTCGAGTCCCAGTGGGGGCACTCCGTCCGACGTGCCGCTCTCTAGGCGGCGCGGGCGTGCGCGCTGCGTCGAGCGGGCTCGAGCAGCCCGGCCTCGAGGGCCTGGGTGATCTCGCCCGGGGTGCAGTCGGCGCAGAGCACGACGAGCTCCTCCTCTGTGTCGCGGCCGCCGGAGCGGTCGAGGACGACGGCGTCGGTTCCGCAGAGTGCGCATTCGATCATGCGGGTACCGTACGTCCGACCTCCGACATGCGCGCGGCAGCGCCCCGGCGCGTCTCGCCCGGATCCGGCAGGGCGCCGGGCGCGCCTCCGGACCGGTCGTCCTTCCGGCCGGAGGAGCCCGGTGTTCGGGAATCGGACGAGGATCCCGCGCGCCCGCGCCGCCTCGCCTAGAGTCGTCACCGGGCGGTTCCGAGCCCGGGCGCCCGCGTCCGGATGCGAGCCGCCCGGTCCACGGCGGGCGCCGGAACGGTCCCGCTTCTCGTGCCCGCGGGCACCGTCATGCACCGCCCGGCGACGGGCGGCCGGGAGGCCCCCATGGGGAAGCTGCTCTACGGAGCCTCGGGAGTCGAGATCGAGTTCGACGACCGCACGCTCACGCACGTCCAGATCGTCATCGCCAACAAGCTGCGCCGCCGCGAGAGCTTCTTCTTCTCCTGGCGGGACGACCCCGCGGTCGGCGACGGCCGCTCGAGCATCTGGCTCGACCCCTCCGTGCCCCTCTACTTCAAGTACTTCGGCGGACGGGTCCCCTCGATCAACCGCACCTGGATCGACCTGCTGACCGTCTCGGCGAACTCGTCCGGCGGGCTGCAGCTCGTGCAGGAGCCGGACGCCGCCCCCACCCCGCCGCCGAAGGGCGAGCAGGGCGCCTGACCCCCACCCGCCACGCCCCGGAGAAGAGCCCCATGCAGCGCGACGTCTCGGCCCACCTGACCCTCGACGTCGCGGCTCCGGCCGCCCTCGTCCTCTCGATCGCGGTGGCCGACGCGTACGGGGCGGAGGAGTCGCTGACGCTCACCGTCGACGGCCGCCCGCTCGCCGCTCGCGAGGTGATCGACCAGCACGGCACCCGGCTGCACGTGCTCGACGCGCCGGTCGGGCACCTCGTCGTGGACTACTCCGCGCGCGTCCTGGGACGCCTCGGTCCGCTCGAGGGCGACGAGGTGGACCGGCTGCGGTACCTGCGGCCGAGCCGCTACGCCGAGTCGGACGTGCTGTGGGCGACGGCCCGGGCCGAGTTCGCCGGCCTCGCCGGGGCGGACCTCCTGCACGCGGTGAGCTCCTGGGTCGGCACGCGGCTGGCGTACGTCCCCGGCTCGAGCCTTCCGACGGACGGGGCCGAGCGGACGCTGCTCGCCCGCCGCGGCGTCTGCCGCGACTTCGCGCACCTCGTCGTCGCCCTCCTCCGTGCGCTGGACGTGCCCGCCCGACTGGCGGCCGTGTACGCCCCGGGACTGCAGCCGATGGACTTCCACGCGGTCGCGGAGGCCTGGATCGAGGGGGAGTGGCGGGCGGTCGACGCGACGACGCTCGCGCCGCGGTCGAGTCTCGTGCGGATCGCGACGGGACGCGACGCGGCCGACACCGCGTTCCTCGGCGTCTACGGCGGCATCGCGACGCTGCGCGAGCTGACGGTCGGCGCCGTGGCCGACGTGCTGCCGGGCGACGACCTCGACCGGCCCGTCTCGATCGGCTGAGCGGGCGGCCGAGGCCGGCTACTCCGACTCGACGAAGCGCCGCCAGGCCCAGATCGACGTGCACACCGCGCTGAAGGCGACGACGGCGAAGAGCACCGGACCCGCTCCGCCGTCGGTCGACCAGGACGCGATGGTCGGGGTGAGCAGCACGAACAGCACGGTCGTCGCGAGGAGCGTGAGCCCGAGCCAGAGCAGCGGGGACCAGCGCAGGATGCTGCGGCCGGCGGGGCGCCCGACCGGGAACAGCAGCACCACGCTCGAGCCGACCGAGATCAGCGTGGTCGCGCTGAGCACCTCCGCGGCGAGCACGGAGCCGAACGAGCGGTCGGGTGGGACCACGGCGGAGGCGCCCCAGGCGAGTCCGGCGAGGCCCAGCAGCGAGACGACGCGGACGGTGGAGAGCTTCGCCCGGTCGACGGCGGATGCGCCCTCGGGGAGGACGAGGCCGATCACCACGCCGAAGAGGAGCGCCGGGTCCAGTCCCGCGAAGCGCGAGACGAGAGCGGCCGCCGCGACCAGGAGCAGCGCGCGCGGAGCGGCGACGACGCCGATCCCGCTGACGCCGATCCGTCGGCCGACCAGCGCGGGGAGGGCGGCGGCGACCGCGTTGACCACGGCGACGGCCACGATGACGGCGATCAGCAGGCGCAGGTAGGCGGGCTGGCCGTCGACGCGTCCCGAGAGCAGGACGAGGCCGGCTGCGCAGCCGATCATCCCGACGACCATCAGGCGCGGCGAGGCGGGACCGGTGTCCGGCTTGTCGTCGTACTCGACGGCGGCGCGGTTGCGGCCCGTGAGGTGCCAGCTGCGCTCGGCGCGGGGCGCCCGCCCGGCCGCGGCGAGGCGGGCCGGCACGACGACCAGGGCGAGCGAGAGCAGAGCGAGGGCGAGGGAGCGCATCCAGTCGGCCATCGAGACGACCGGCGATCCGGCGGACAGCGCGGTGGTCATCCCGGTCGCCGCGCTCCAGCCGCCCGGCTCCGATCCGGCGTCGGGGGCGGGCTGCGGCGGCACGTCACCGCCGTCCTGGTCGGGAGCCGGGACCGGCGCTGCGGTGGGCTCGGCGGTCGGCTCGTCCTCGGGCGCGGGCGCGGTCTCCCCGGGGCGGACGGGCGACGGGGACGTGGTCGGCGCCGCACTGCTCGGAGCGGGAGACGCGGCGGCCCCGGGCGCGGTGGGCGCGGCACCGGGGGCGGCCGGCGTCGTCGCGCTGGGCGTGCCGGTGGGAGCGGTCGTCGCCGCCGCGAAGGTCACGTCGATCCAGGGGCTCGGCGGACTGTAGTTGCCGGCGCTGTCCCCGGCGATGGCGGAGACCCGGTGCGCGCCCGCCGTGATCGTGCCGCCGGTGCAGCTCCAGGCGCCTCCGCTGACCGCCGCGTCGCAGGTGTTGACCCGGTCGACGTACACGTAGGCGCGGGTGCCGTCCACGCCCGTCCCGGAGTAGGACGCGCCGCTGAGCGGCAGGGCGGCCCCGTCCGACGGCGAGGTGAGGGCGGGGGCGGCAGGAGCAGCGGTGTCGACCACGAGGGTCACCGGCGCGCTGGCCTGCGAGGCGGCGCTGCCGGCGAAGGAGGCGGTCTGCGTGGCGGTGACGCGGTAGCTGCCCGGCGCCGGAGTGGGGGCGAGCTGACAGAACCACGCGCCGCCGGAGTCGGCGGTGGCCAGGCACGCGGCGCCGCCGTTCGAGACCGCGGCGACGCTCGCGCCGGGGTAGGCCGTGCCGCGGACCGAGCCCGCGGAGGTCGCCGAGCCGTCGACCGACTCGATGACGGGGGCGCTGAGGACGGCGATCGGGACGGCGGCCGAGGTGGTCCCGCCGCCGGCGAGGAGCTCCACCGCGACCAGGGTCGCCGGGCCGTCGTCGAGGGAGACGGCGCAGCTCCAGCCGCCGTCGGGGCCCGCGGTGGTGATGCAGAGGGGGTCGCCGCCGCCGCGGAGCCCGATCTGCACCTGGTCCCCGGCCGTCGCCGTGCCGGTGACCGTCGTCGCTCCCGTGCTGAGGACCGCGCCGGAGGCGGGAGCGGTGATCGCGAGAGCGGCGGCCTGCGCGGCCGGAGCGGCCAGCCCGGAGACGGAGGCGACGGCCGCGAGGAGCACCAGCAGCAGGGCGGCCGTGCGGCGCGGGGATCGGCGGAGTCGGGGCACCGGCACGACCGGTGAACCCCCCGGTACTGCCACGTCGACGCCCGATTTCACGATGCGTCCATTGCACGGGGGCAGGGGGGAGCTGTCAAGCGCGCCGCACCACTGTTCCCGGATGTACACCATCCGGAGGAGGCGTCTCGGCCGGTCGGGGGAGTCGGGGAGATCCGGGAGAGCGCTTCCGCGAGAATATACCCGTCGATCAGATCCGGAGGACAGTGGAATGCGCGAAGACGAGGCCCGCGGGCGCGATCGGCGGGAGGTGCGCGTCGAGGCCGCGCGCTTCGACGATCCGCGCGAGCTGGGCGGGCTCCTGCCGCCGGGCCTGCGCATCGGACTGGCGCAGAGCGCCTTCCAGACGGAGGGCTCCCTCGAGACGGGCGGCCGGGGCCGGTCGGTGTGGGACGACTTCGCGCTGCGACGGGGGACGATCGCCGAGGAGGCCACTCCCGAGATCGCGACGGACTTCCTCCTGCGCTGGCGCGAGGACCTCGCGCTGCTGGTCGATCTCGGCGTCGACGAGCTCCGGCTCTCGGTCTCGTGGCCCCGGCTGCAGCCCGACGGCCGCGGGCCGATCGACCGCGGAGGGCTCGGCTTCTACGACCGCCTGCTCGACGGGCTCGCCGAGACGGGGATCCGGGTCGCGCTGACCCTGCACCACCGCGACACCCCGTCGGCGCTCAGCGGCGGCTGGATGAACCGCGACACCGCGTTCCGCTTCGGTGATCTCGCCTTCGAGCTCGGCGGGCGGTTCGGCGACCGGGTCGCCGACTGGATCACCCTCGACCAGCCGTCGACGGTGATGCTCGAGGGCTACGCGCTCGCGCGGCAGGCGCCGGGCGCCGGCCGGCTGTTCAGCGCCCTGCCGGCGCTGCACCACCAGCTCCTCGGGCACGGCGTGGCGCTGGAGGCGCTGCGAGCGGCGGAGGTGACCGGGAGGATCGGCCTCGTCGACGCGCTCGCGCCGGTCGAGCCCGCCTCCGACGACGACCGGGACCGCGCCTTCGCCTCCCTGGCGGACATCCTGCGGAACCGCCTGGTGGCCGACGCCGTGCTGACCGGGTCCTACCCGGTCGGACCGGAGGAGCTGCCGCCGTTCCTCGGCGCCCTCGCGCAGGCGGATCCGGTCGACCTCGCGCGCATCTCGGCTCCGCTCGACTTCTACGCGGTCGCGCCGCTGCCGCCGCTGCGGATCGTGTCGGGCCGCGACCCGGCGCTGCCGACCGGGGTGGGCGCTCCTCCCGCGCTCCCCTTCCACACGGCGCCCTGGCCGGAGCTGGACCGCACGGGCGACGGCTCGCCGGTCGCACCCTGGGCTGTGGTCTCGGTGCTGCGGTCCCTCGTGGAGCGCTACGGCGACGCCCTGCCGCCGCTGGTGGTGACCGCGCTCGGCGCGAGCTACCCCGACGAGCCCGATCGCGAGGGTGCGATCGTCGACACGGAGCGGATCCGCTGGCTCGGGGCGCACCTGGCCGCTCTCGCCGAGGCCGTCCACGACGGACTGCCGGTGGAGGCCGTGCAGCTCTGGACCCTGGTCGACGCGTTCGAGTGGCAGCACGGCTACAGCCGCCCGCACGGGCTCGTGGCCGTCGACACGCGCAGCCGGGACCGCGTGCCCAAGGCGTCGTTCGACTGGCTCCGGCGCGTCCTCGACGCCCGCTCCTGACGCGGGGGCGTGCGAGACTGCCGCCGTGCGCAGCCTCCTCGCCCTCGCCTCCGTCCTCCACGCCGACCCCGCCCCGGTGCTCGCCGCCCTCGCGGACGTCCTCGCCGCCGACGGCGCCTACGAGCGGCGGGGGAGCGGGCTCGAGCGCCGGCTCCCCGTGCTCGGCGTCGAGCAGTGGCGGGTCCTGGCGGACGAGGAGGGGGCCCGGGTCGAGTGCGAGCTGGTCGCCGCACCCGCCTCGTCGGCGCTCGCCGGGGTCCTCCTCCGGCGTCGGATCCGCGAGGCGCCGGACCGGTTCCGCGCGGTCGTGACCGCGGTCGCCGACGCGGTGGAGTGACGCTCCGGGGACGCCCGCGCGGGTCCGCTCCGACGCCCGCTCTCCGCTCCGCCCGCCGACCCGCCTCCACCCCGCGCCAGCGCCCCCCGAACGGGGAATGCGCGGGCGCTCGCCGCTGTTGTCTACCGATGACGGGACGGGGCTCGGCGCCCCGCCCACCGGACAGCTCGGAGGAGCCAGAGGCAGATGGCAGGAACAGGGATGAACAAGGGTCGAGGGGCGCGCGGCAGTGACGACGAGATCGTCTACCGCCGCCACGCGAACGGACGCGGCATGGTCGCTCCCGGATCGCGCGTCTCGGCGACCGCGTACGTGGAGACCGGCGCCTACGTGGAGCCCGGCGCGACCGTGGGCGAGCGCGCCTGGATCGGCGCGGGCAGCTGGGTCGACCGCGACGCCATGATCGGGCACAGCGCCTTCATCGGCGCGAACGTGCACGTCGGGCCCGAGGCGATCATCGGACCGGGGGCGCGGATCGGGAGCTACTCCCGCATCGGACGCTCGGCCGTGATCGCGACCGGCGCCCGCATCGACCGCGACACCGTGGTGCCCGACGGCGCCCGGAAGGGCATCGACGAGGCGAGCGAGAGCGGCCGCCGCGCGGCCTGACCCCCACGACCCTGTTCCGCCGGCTCCCCGGAGCGGCGGAATAGGGTCGTTCCATGTTCGAACTCCACCACCTCAGCGCCCAGGAGCAGTGGGACTGGCTGCAGCGCGGAGAGGTCACGCCTCTCGAGCTCGCCGATCACTACCTCGCCCGGATCGAGCGGTGGAACGGGGAGCTGGGCGCCTTCGCCACGGTGACCGCCGATCGGGCGCGGGAGCGGGCGTCATCGCTCGGCACCGGGCCCGGCACCGCTCCGCTCTGGGGCCTGCCGAGCGGCGACAAGGACCTCTGGCGGCGCGCGGGCGTGCGGACCGCATCCGGATCGCGGCTGCGCGAGCACCACGTGCCCACCGCCTCCGACGAGATCGTCGAGGTGCTCGATGCGGCGGGAGCGGTCAGCCTCGGCAAGACCGCGGCGCCCGAGTTCGGGATGCCCTCCTACACCGAGACGCTGATCGGCCCGCCCGCCGTCACGCCCTGGGACATCCGCCTCGGGGCCGGCGGATCCAGCGGAGGAGCGGCGGTCGCCGTCGCCGCGGGACTGCTGCCGTTCGCCCCCGCCTCGGACGGCGGCGGGTCCATCCGCATCCCCGCCGCGGCCTGCGGCCTGGTAGGACTGAAGCCCTCCCGCGGACGCATCGCCGCGCTCTCCGGCATCGGCGGGGTCGGCGGCCTGACGGTCGCCGGGCCGATCACCCGCTCGGTCGCCGACGCGGGCCTCCTGCTCGAGGGCATGCTGGAGCGGACGAACGGCCGCCTCCCGCAGCGCTGGTCGCTCGGCGCGCCCGGTGACGGCGACGGCTCGTTCCTCGGCGCCGCGGTGCGCGGAGAGGGGCGCTTCCAGATCGGCGTGCTGACGGACTCGCCCTGGGACGAGGAGTACGAGATCGCTCTCGCTCCGGAGGCGCGCGCCGCGCTGGACGAGGGGATCGCCGCGCTGGCCGCGCTCGGCCACGGGCTCGAGGAGGCGTCGCTGCCCCCGAGCGCCGCGTACCCCGCCGCGTTCCGGACGCTGTGGCAGAGCGGCGCGGCGACCCTGCCCGTCGAGGGCGCGGACCTCGATCTGCTGGAGCCGCTGACCCGCTGGCTGGTGGAGGAGGGACGCCGGCGCTCCGCCCGCGAGATCGTCGAGGCGGCGTCCTGGCTCTCGGGCTACGAGCGCGCGGTGATCGCGGCGTTCTCCGGCGTCGACGCGGTCCTGACGCCGTCGCTGGCGATGACGCCGCGCCCCGTCGGCTGGTACGACCTCGAGGATCCCGAGCGCAATTTCGAGCAGCAGTGCCTCTACACGCCGTACACGTCCTTCGTGAACGTGAGCGGCCTCCCCGCGATCACCCTTCCGCTGAGCACCACGGAGGAGGGCCTGCCGATGGGAGTCCAGCTGATCGGGCGACCCGGCGGCGAGGCGACGCTGCTGGCGATCGGCGCACAGCTCGAGCGGCGGGCGCGCTGGCAGAGGCGGCACCCGCCGCAGTGGTGAGGGGGGAGGCCGCAGTCGTGACGGGTCCGGGCGCGGCCGCACGGCGGATGGTCAGGTCCGGCTCTGGTCACTGAGGTAAGCCTTGCCTATACTCGAACACGATGTGCATGTTCGAGGACCGCGACGGCTCCGCGCCGGTCGACGTGAAGCAGTTCCTGATCGCGGGCGACGAGACCGTCGTGCCGTGGATCCAGAGCATCCTCGACACCCTCCCCGCGAACGCCCGCGGCCAGGTCTTCGTCGAGGTCGACGACGCGCGCGGACTGCCGCCGCTCGCCGCCCCCGGACGGGTCTGCGTCACCTGGCTCGGCCGCTCCGAGCGCTCGGGCGCCCCCGGCACCGGTGAGCGCTGCTCCCGCGGAGTCGCGCTCGACCGCGCGGTCCGGGCCTGGGTCGGCGAGATGTCGGTCGTCGACGGCGACTACCCGTGGGCCGACGGCCGCCACGACTTCTGCGCCTGGATCGGCGGGGCCGGCCCCGTCGTCGCCGAGCTCGCCGCCGACGTGGAGGCGCGCCTGCGCACCTCCGCCGAGCACGCCGCGCGCTGACCGTCCGCCGGGCGTCCCGGCTGAGTGTTAGGCAAGGCTTACCTTCTGTGCGAGACTGAGGCGATGCCTCCGACGACCGCCGCCCCCGCCCGACCGGCCTACCGGCCGTACCTCGCGACCGTCGCCGCAGCGACCCGGATCGCCCCGCACTTCATCCGCGTGACCCTCACCGGCACCGGCCTCGACCACGTCGGCTGCACCGGCCCCGACCAGCGCATCAAGCTCGTCGTCCCCACCGCAGCCTCCGACGCCCCCGCCTTCCTCGCCTCCGTCTCGGACCCCGACGGACCCGACGGACTCGACCCCGACTGGTACGGCCGCTGGCGACAGCTCCCCGACGAGCTCCGGAACCCGCTCCGCACCTACACCATCCGCGCCGTCCGCCCCGAGGACGCCGAGGTCGACATCGACTTCGCCGCCCACGGCGACACCGGACCGGCCTCCGCCTGGGTCGAGAGCGCCCGCGCCGGCGACCAGATCGTCATCATCGCGCCCGACACGCGCTCCCACCTCCCCGGCGGCGGAGTCGAGTTCCACCCCGGCGCCGCCACCTCCCTCCTCCTCGCCGGCGACGAGACGGCCGTCCCCGCCATCGCCGCGATCCTCGAGAGCCTCGACGACGACGCCACCGGAGCCGCGTTCCTCGAGGTCCCCACCGCCCACGACCGCCTCCCGCTCCACCACCCCGCCGGCGTCCACGTCACCTGGATCGTCCGCGCCGACGCGGCAGCCCCCGGAGCGGCCCTCGGCGACGCGGTCCGCGCCTGGGCCACCCGCTTCCTCACCGCCCACCACCGCGGCGTCGACGTCAGCGACATCGACGTCGACCACGAGATGCTCTGGGAGGTCCCCGACGAGAGCACCGACCCCGGCCTCTACGCCTGGATCGCCGGAGAAGCCGGCGCCGTGAAGCTGATCCGCCGCTGCCTCGTCACCGAGCTCGGACTCGACCGGAAGCGCGTGGCGTTCATGGGGTACTGGCGCCTCGGCCGCCAAGAGTCCAACTGACCCGGAGCGCCGCAGGGCGACGTTCTGCGGCGTTGTCGTCGGGCGCGATACCGCCGGTATCGCTTCCTCCTCCGCCTTGCAGAACGACGCCCTGCGACGCTCCGGGCGCTGCTCGTAGGGGGTCGGCGCGCCGGAGGCGCGACCGCAAGGGGGACGGCGCGCCAGGGGCGCGACCGCAGAGGATGCGGCGCGCCGGGGGCGCGACCGCGGGGGACGGCGGGCTGGAGGTGCGACCGCGGAGGACGATGCTGATCGAGTGGATCTCGCAGAGGGCGTCTCGAGAGTCACTGCCGACGGACTTCGCGCGTGATCGAGCGGTTCTCGGGTGCCTGGCGAGTCGGGCGACCGCGCCCGGACATGCTCATCGGGTAGCCCTCGGAGAGGGAGTTTCGAGATCCACGCCCGACCGATTTCGCGGCTGATCGAGCAGCTCGCGGGCACAGACCGAGTCGGGCGACCGCGCACAGACCTGCTGATCGGGCAGCCCTCGGAGAGGGTGTGTCGAGATCCTCCCGGCGAGCGGGTCGGGTACTCCGCGCCGCCCCCGCGTCGGGTCGGCGGCGGGGAGCGGCAGCGGGCTACAGGGTGGGAGAGACGCCCACGAGGCGGCTGGAGAGGGTCCAGAGGTCGTGGGCGAGAGCGCGGTCTCGGGCCTGGGGGTTCAGGGAGCCGTGCGGTGTCAGCTGGTCGAAGTAGGTGCCGCTGGCGGCACCGACGTCGGGCTCGGAGGCGAGGGTGATCAGCGGTACCGCACCCGCCTCGGCGGAGATGCCGAAGGAGCCGACCGAGAGGCTCGTCATCAGCTTCATCATCGTGCTGTCGGCGCCGAAGCTCGTCGAGACGACGCCCGGGTGGAACGAGTACGCGTCGACCGACGTCGTCAGCAGGCGCTCCGCCAGCTCGCGGATGAAGAGGATCGTCACCAGCTTCGACGTGCCGTACGCCCGCCAGCCGCCGAGCCACGGACCCCGGCGGTTGTCGAGGTCGTCGAGCCTCAGGCGACCGAAGCGGTTCGCGAGGCTCGCCGTGGAGACGACGCGGACGCCGGCCCGCTCCCTCGAGGTCTCGATCATCCGCGGGAGCAGGAGCCGCGTGAGCAGGAACGGCGCGAGGTGGTTGCTCTGGATCGTCCGCTCGTGGCCGTCGACCGTCTCGGCGCGGTGGGAGACGAGCCCGCCCGCGTTGTTCGCCAGCACGTCGATCCGCTCGTAGCGCTCGAGGAGGCCGTCGGCCAGGGCGCGGACGTCGTCGAGCCGGTCGAAGTCGGCCAGGAACGCGTCCCCTCCCACGTCGGCGGCGACCGCGCGGGTGCGCTCGGGGTTCCGCCCGACCACGGCCACGCGGGCACCGGCGGACGCCAGCGCTCCCGCCGCGACCCGGCCGATGCCGGAGCTCGCTCCGGTGAGGACGACGACGCGCCCCGTCATGTCAGTGACCACGGAGATATCCGCCCTTCTCGAGACCGGCTTCGATCTCGAATCGATTGCGCAGCGGATCGCGACCCGCCACCGTGTACGCGAACGGGAACCACATCCCGTAGAGCCGCCACTGCTCCTTGTGCACGGCCTCGTGCTCGAGGACGCTGTCGGAGGCGTTGGTGCCCGTGAGGTAGCTCGTGCCGACGCAGGACCCTCCGCGGCCGAACGCCCAGGAGGGCAGACCGGTGAAGACGACGAGGCCGTGGCTGCGCCGGATCGGGCCCGTGCTCCACAGCGCGCCCCAGGCGAGTCCGACCGCGCACGCGAAGAGGTAGCCCGGCCGGGTGATCGCCGGATCCAGGGCCACCATCGCGACGGCTCGACGGAGCGCGCTCACGCGCTGTCGCGTCCGTAGGTCTCGAGCAGCCGCAGCCAGACCTCGCTGATCGTCGGATAGGAGGGGACCGCGTGCCAGAGGCGCGAGAGCGGCACCTCGCCGACGACGGCGATCGTCGCGGAGTGGATCAGCTCTCCGACCTCCTTGCCGACGAAGGTGACGCCGAGGACGACCTTCCGGTCCTCGTCCACGACCATCCGCGCGGTGCCCGTGTAGCCGTCGGCGGCGAGGGCGGCGCCGGCGACCGAGCCGATCTCGTAGTCGACGACGCGGGTGCGGTAGCCGGCCTTCTCGGCGACCGCGGCGGTCAGGCCGACCGACGCGACCTCGGGGTCGGTGAAGACGACCTGCGGCACGGCCTCGTGGTCCGCGGTCGCGACGTGCGCTCCCCAGGGGGCGTCGTGGACCTCGGCACCGGTGGCGCGCGCGACGATCACGTCGCCTGCCGCACGGGCCTGGTACTTGCCCTGGTGCGTGAGCAGTGCGCGGTGGTTCACGTCGCCCACCCCGTAGAGCCACGGACGCCCGCCGCCGAGGGGAGCACCGTCGCCGCCCAGCACGAGCATCGTGTCGTCGACCGTCAGCGAGGAGCCGGGCTCGAGGCCCACCGTCTCGAGGCCGACGTCGCGGGTGTGCGGGGCGCGGCCGGTCGCGGCGAGCACCTGGTCGGCCTCGATGACGTCGCCGCCCTCGAGCGTCACGGCCACGGTGCCGTCGGACCGGCGCTCGACCGAGACGGGCGAGTCGCCGAGGCGCAGGTCGACGCCGAGCTCCTGGAGCGCCGAGCCGACGAGCTCGCCGGCGAAGGGCTCGAACGGCGCGAGGAGTCCGCTGCGGGCGACGAGCGTGACGGAGGAGCCCATGCCGGCGTAGGCGGTCGCCATCTCGGTCGCGACGACTCCGCCGCCGATGACGATGAGGCGCGGCGGCACCTCCTCGGCCGAGGTGGCCTCGCGGCTCGTCCAGGGGGATGCCGCGCGCAGGCCCGGGATGTCGGGGACGACGGCGGTGGTGCCGGTCGCGACGGCGACGGCGGAGCGGGCGCGGAGCACGCGCACCTCGCCGTCGGGTCCGGTCACGGTCACCTCACGCTCGCCGCTCAGGCGGCCGTGCCCGCGGACGAGCTCGATGCCGGCGCCCTCGAGCCACTGCACCTGGCCGTGGTCGTCGAAGTGGCTGGTGAAGGAGTCGCGGCGGGCCAGGAGCGCGGGCACGTCGACTCCTCCGCTCACCGCCTGCGCCGCGCCGGGGAGATCACGGGCGGCGCGGAGCGCCATCGGCGGCCGCAGCAGCGCCTTCGAGGGCATGCACGCCCAGTAGGAGCACTCGCCCCCGACGAGCTCGCTCTCGACGACGGCCGCGGTGAGGCCGCCCTGGACCGCGCGGTCCGCGAGGTTCTCGCCCACCGGCCCTGCTCCGATGACGATGACGTCGAACTCGTCCGTCGTGCTGCTCATGCTGTCTCCCTGGGGTTCTCGGAGGCGTCGAGCCCCGTCGTCGGTGGGTGCCCGGCGCTCAATGCGCCGGCACGATCTCGGCCCGCCAGCCGTCGTAGCGGCCGCCGTGGCTCTCGACCGCCTCGATCACCTGGCGGAGGAACGCGGTGGTCGACTCCTCGTCGACCGCGGCGTGGTGGCTCGCGACGAGGACCTGCCTCAGCCTCAGCCGCGAGATCGCGATCTGGAAGCCGGAGGCCACGAGGACGCGCCCGGCCCGTCGTGCGGTGCTGCGGCGGGAGAAGACGGCGAAGTGGTCGACCTCGCGCAGCTCCCACACCTGGTCGCCGTAGCGGAGCCGGATCTCGAGCTGCTGCGCGGCGCGCTCCTGCTGCGCCTCGAGGGAGGAGCCGCCGGGCGCCGTGACGGTGGTGCTCTCGTCGCTCATCGTCCGGTGAACTCCGCCGTCGTGCGCTGGAGGAAGGCCTCGGTGCCGATGCGCGCATCCTCGGACGCCGCGAGACGCGCGAGCGCCCCGGGGAGCGCGGCCGCGGCCTCGGCGTCGGACGCGGCGACCGCGAGCCGGGCACTGGCCAGGGCGGCCTGCACGGCGAGCGGCGCCTGCGCGGCGATCCGGGCGGCCAGCGCCCAGGCCGCCTCGGCGACCGTCCCGTCGGGGACGACCTGCTGCACGAGGCCGATGCGGTGGGCCTCCTCGGCGTCGAAGAGGTCGCCGGTGAGGATCCAGCGCATCGCGTCGCCCCAGCCGACGGCGCGGGGGAAGCGCAGCGTCGCTCCGCCGAAGGGCAGGATGCCGCGGGCGACCTCGATCTGGCCGAAGCGGGTGGACCGCTCGGCGAGGACGACGTCGCTCGCGAGCGCGAGCTCGATGCCGAGCGTGAGGCAGGTGCCCTGGAGGCCGATGACCACCGGCTTGCTCACGGGGCGGGTGCGCAGGCCCCAGGGGTCGAGACCGCCCTCGGGCACGAAGTCGAGGCCGTCGGAGCCCAGGCGGGGCCCGATGTCGGCGAGGTCGAGCCCGGCCGTGAAGTGCCCGCCCTCGGCGAGGACGACGCCGGCGCGCAGCTCCGGGTCGCGGTCGAGCTCGCCGTACGCGGACGCCAGCTCCGCGAGCAGCCGCAGATCGGCGGCGTTGCGCTTCTCGGGCCGGTCCAGCACGATCGCGAGCACGGTCCCGCGCCGCTCGGTGCGCACGCGCGGTCTCTCGTCGCTCATCGTTCCTCCGCTCGGTCCCGTCCGACCATCTTGCCGGGTGCCGCCGACACGCGCTCGGGCTTGCGCGCCGATGGCAGGGCTCTCTCAGGCCCCGCGGGACAGAGCGCCGAGGAGGCGGAGGATCGTGGGCAGGTCGTCCTCGGCCGCGGTCGGCGACGACGGGGCGAACGAGGTGACGCCGGCGCCCGCGAGCGGGAAGCGGGACCGGAGGGCGTCGAGGCTCGCGACGAGGCGCGAGGCGGGAACGCCGAAGGGCACCGGGTCGAACAGCCCGGCGAGATCGGCGGGGTCGAGCACGTCCAGATCGAGGTGCACGTAGACGGAGGCGGCACCGGTCGCCTCGACCGCCGCGACGAGCGACTCCGGGTCGAGGGCGTCCGCGGGCAGCACCGCGGCGCCCCGCTCGACCAGCCGCTCGAGCTCGCCGTCGTCGGCGGAGCGGACACCTCCGAGGACGACGCGCTCGTCGGCCACCCGCTCCTCGGCGCCCGCGCTCAGGAGGCCGACGCCGCGTCCCAGCGCGGCCGAGAGGACCATGCCGCAGAAGGCGCCGCTGGGGGAGGACTCGGGAGTGTGCGCGTCCGGGTGGGCGTCGAGCCAGACCAGCGCGACCGGGCCCGGTGCCGAGCGCACGGCGTGCCCGATCGCCGCGAACTCGACGCCGCAGTCGCCGCCGATCGTGATCACGGGACCGGTGCGGCCCGAGAGGGCCTCGCGCACCCGCTCGGCGACGGTGGCGACCGAGGCGTAGCGGCGGATGCCGGTGTCCTGGGCGTCGCCCGCCTCGGCGGGGATGTCGAGGGTCGTGGTGGCGGAGGAGGGCAGATCGCCCCGGATCGCCTCGGCTCCGTCGACGAGGCGCATCGCGCGCGTCGACGCCGAGCCCTGCCACTGGGGGACGACGAGGAAGGAGGCCATGTCCCTCACTATGGCACGCGCGCCGGTGCCGGGTGCCTGCGTGCTCAGGCCGCGGGCAGGCCTCCGGGAACGGCTGCTGGGCGGAGCGACGGGGGTGCGCCGTCGAGGTCGACCAGGGCCTCGTCGAGCGCGGAGCGGGCGCGGTCGGCGGCGGCGCGGGCCTCGTCCAGAGCGCCGGCCGGATCGCCTGCCGCACGGCGCACCGCGGTGTCCAGCTGCCCGAGCGTCTCCTCCGCGAGGATCCGGGGTGCCGCGGTGATGCGCTCGCCGTGCACGGCGGCCAGGAGCAGCACCGACTCGGCGCCGAGCCGGGCCGCGGTGCGCGCCGCCTCGAACAGGAGGAGCTGGCGCTCGGCCTGGGCCCGCGGCTCGCGGTACCCGGAGACGACGGCGTCCAGAGCGGAGTCGGCGTCGAGCAGCAGGACCAGCAGCGCGGCCGGATCGTGGCGGGCTCCGGCCGACCGGGCGTCGTCGGCGTCGAGGAGGAGCGACCGTGCCGCGGCGCACGCGACGGCCACGTCGGCGGCGGAGGCGAGCTGCGCCGAGGTGCGCAGGTCGGAGAGGGTGGCGGCCCGCTCCAGGTCGTCCCGCACGGAGCGCTCGACGCCGCTCAGCTGCACCTCGGCGCGGGTCACGAGCCCGACCAGCGAGTCGACCGCGTCGAGCAGGGCGTCGGGATCGGGGGAGCCGCCGGCGGCGACGTGCTCGACGGCCTCGCGCAGCGGTCGGACCCGGCGCTCGGGAGTGGTCCCGGCGAGGACGGAGACCTCGGAGCGCGCCTGCTGCACGCGCTCCAGGAGGGACGGGCTCGGCGAGGTCACTCCGTGATCGTACGGCCGGAGTGTGACACCGCGTGACACGGCGGTTCGACCGGCGGCGGCGGCGTGCCCAGGATGGAGTCATGACCCGCTCACTCGCCATCGTCGAGGTCGCCCGCGTGCGACCGGGCCGCGAGGAGTACCACGCCTACGTGCAGATCCTGAACGGCCGCATCCTCGCCCTCGCGCACGAGCGCGGCTGGCGGGCGGAGCGCTTCGCCGCCGAGGAGCTGGGCACGGAGGAGCTGCTGGCGCGCACGGCGGGGGCGGACGCCCTCGTCCTCGCGGGCGGCGAGGACATCGCTCCCGAGCAGTACGGCGCCGACCGCGGCTACCCGGCCGAGGGCCCCCACGCGGAGCGCGCCGACGCCGCCCAGATCGCGCTGGTGCACCGGGCACTGGCCCGCCGGACCCCGCTGCTGGGCATCTGCCGCGGCCTGCAGATCGTCAACGTCGCGCTCGGCGGCACGCTGGTGCAGGACCTGGGTCCGGAGGCGGAGCACGTCAACGCGGCGGCCCCCGCTCACCAGCGCATGCACCGGCACGAGGTCGGGCTCGCGGCGGGCTCCGTGCTCGGCGGGCTCTTCGGATCCGAGGCGCTCGCGGTGCAGAGCGCGCACCACCAGGCGGTCGACCTGCTCGCTCCGGGGCTGCGGGTCGTCGCCCGGGCGGAGGACGGCGTGATCGAGGCCGTCGAGCACGTCGCGGCCCCCCTCGTGGGTGTGCAGTGGCATCCCGAGGACCCGGACGCTCCCGCCGGTCAGCTGGCGACGCTGCTCGACGGGCTGGCGCTCGTCGCCGCCCGCGGGGAGTTCGCGCTGCCCGTCGCCGCCTGAGCGGCCGGGGCTCCCCGCGGGCGACCGGCCTCAGCGGGCCAGTCGGGCCATCCACGCCTCGATGTCGTCGGCCGAGCGCGGGATGCCGGCCGAGAGGTTCTCGGCGCCGTCGGAGGTGACGAGCACGTCGTCCTCGATCCGGACGCCGATGCCGCGCAGCTCCTCCGGGACCGTGAGGTCGTCGGGCTGGAAGTAGAGGCCGGGCTCGATGGTGAAGACCATGCCCTCCTCGACCAGTCCGTCGAGGTACATCTCGCGCCGTGCGCGGGCGCAGTCGTGCACGTCGAGTCCGAGGTGGTGGCTGGTGCCGTGGACCATGTAGCGGCGGTGCTGCTGGTTGTCGGCCTCGAGCGCCTCCTCGGCGCTGACCGGCAGCAGGCCCCACTCGGCGGTGCGCCGCGCGATGACGGCCATCGCCGCGGCGTGAACCTCGCGGAAGCGGATGCCGGGGCGGACGATCGCGAACGCGGCGTCGGCCGCCTCCCGCACCGTCTCGTGCACCCGGCGCTGGGCGTCCGTGTAGCGGCCGTCCACCGGGAAGGTGCGGGTGATGTCGGCGGTGTAGTAGCTGTCCTGCTCGACGCCGGCGTCCAGCAGCACCAGCTGGCCGGGGCGCACCGGCCCGTCGTTGCGCGTCCAGTGCAGGATGCAGGCGTGGGGGCCCGCCGCGGCGATGGTGTCGTAGCCGACCGCGTTGCCGTCGGCGCGCGCGCGTCCGTTGAAGACGCCCTCGATCAGGCGCTCGCCCTTCTCGTGGGCGATGATGCGCGGCAGGTCGGAGAGGACGTCCTCGAAGCCGCGGCCCGTCGCGTCGACGGCGGCGCGCAGCTCGGCGATCTCGTAGGCGTCCTTGACCAGGCGGAGCTCGGCGATGTCGCGCTCGAGCGCCGCGTCGCGGTCCGCCCGCTCGTCGGCCTCGACCGCGTCGAGACGGCCGGTCACCGCCGGGTCGGCCTCGCGGAGCACGGCGAGGGGGACGCCGTCGTGCGCGTCGAGGACCGCGTCGAGCTCGGCGATCCCGCGGGTGGCGAGGCCGAGATCGCTCGCGACCTGCGCGAGCGACGGACGCGGCCCGATCCAGAACTCGCCGATCTCGGGGTTGGCGTAGAACTCGTCGGAGTCGCGGCCCGCGCGCTCGCGGAAGTAGAGCGTCGCGCTGTGGCCGGACCCGGCGGGCTCGAGGACGAGCACCGCGCCGGGCTCGGAGTCGGAGCCCCAGCCGGTGAGCCAGGTGAAGGCCGAGTGCGCACGGAACGGGTAGTCGGTGTCGTTCGCGCGCTGCTTGAGGCGGCCCGCCGGGATGACGATGCGCACGCCGGTGTGCAGCGCGGAGAGGCGCTCGCGGCGGGAGGCGGCGAAGGACGCCTGCTCGCGCGGAGCAGGCAGCGGCTCCTCCCGCTCGGCCCAGCCGGACGCGATGAAGTCGCGGAAGCGGTCGGAGGCGGGGGTCGTCGAGCGGTTCGCGGTGGCGCGGGGGCGCGG
>NZ_PSWD01000026.1:0-49461 GCF_002931705.1 Rathayibacter sp. AY1C5 | reverse complement strand
AACCGACGCAGCGCCGGTTGTGAGTTGCAGCTGGGAGTAGTGCGTCCACACGGTTCCATCGAAGACGACTGGCATAACAGCCATCCTCCTCGACGTTCCAAGCGTCGCGTCCCATATGGGGATCGTTCACCGGTCGCGCCGGCGCGGAAGCAACGTCGGTCCTGTCCCCGGTTGTTCACCGGGCGCTTCTAGTCTCGGCGCCATGTCGATCACGAAGACCGCCCCTCGGTTGAGTCGGAAGGGCGCGTCGATCCTCCTGAGCGTTCTCGCGGCGGCGGCGGGGGTCCTGTTGTTGATTCACGCGGCGGTGCAGGGGATCGGTGCTGCCACCTTCTGGGGCCCCTGCTGGTCTGACGGATACGAGAGCGCTGCGTGCAACTATCTGCAGTACGAGGCGCCGGCGCCCGCATTCTTCTTACCGTTCTGGGTCTGGATCGCGGAGGTCCTGGTCGCTCTCGTTGTCGTCGTCGGAAGCATTGCCGCGGAGCGGCGCATCGTCACGGCCGGTCTTGCGCTCGTCGCGGTGCTGGCGTCGAGTCTGCTCTTCGACATGGTTTTCACGCCGATGATCAACGGTGGATACAGCTCGGCCGACGAGCCGCCAGGATTCGGGCTCATCGGCGCCGGCTTCCTCGCGGTCAGTGGGGTGCTGATGCTCCGCGTCGCGATTCCAACCCGACGATCCCTGATCTGACCGTAGGGCGCCGTGGGGGCTGACGCCTGATCGCGAAGGCTCAATAGTTTCGAACCGGGCGGCATGGATTTCCACTCGAGGCCCGTCGCGCGATGATGCGCCTCGCGCCTCGGGCCCCGGGTGTCAGGTATCAGGTCTCGGGTTGCGATCAAGCGATCGGCGTCCCGTATGGGGATGGTTCGCCGAATCAGTCGACGCGGTGAGTCAGCCGACGGTGAAGTCACCGAGTCGGGTAGTCCCGTCTGTGGCGTAGACGGGGATGGGGTGCGTGATCCCCTCGTTCTGTTCCTGCGATTCGAGGGCGTCTGCTGGGGTGGTGAAGGAGCGTTGCGCGGTGGTGCCGTCCGCGTCCTCGAGGTCACTCCGGTGCACGTACCCTTGTTCGCCGTCGTCGGCGGTGACAGCGATGAGGTCTGGTTCGCCGTTCTCGTTGATGACGCCGTAGGTCAGCCCCTCCTCGTTGGTCGCCCAGTCGGTGGTTGTTGCTGTTGCGTAGGTGGCGGTCATCGACCAGCGCGCATCCGGCGATGTGGTGATCTGCACGCTGCCGTCGATGACGTTCGACAGGGTGAAGAGCGAAGGTGCGATGCCCGGTTCGGTCCCCGTTCCGAAGTCGGTCGAGGAGCAGCGAAGGCTCGACCCGTCCGGGAAGCCGAATCGGCCCGGGGTGAGGCAGCGCAGCGAGAGGACGACGCCGTCCGCGTCCTCGGGAGCGGCGCCGAGCTCAAGCGAATCGGTGCCGGTGAAGGTGCCGGTGGCGGTGGCGGTGATCGTGGTGATGTCCGTCGCTCCGGGCAAGGGAAGGAGCCCGGTGGCGGCGGCGGTCGCGGTGCCGGCGAACAGGGCGAGGGCTGTGACTCCTCCGCCGAGCCACCACCGGCGCCGCGTGGATCGCAAGCGGGCGGGAGTGTCGATGTGGTCGATAAGTGCGGTTCGGAAGGCGCCGGCGAAGTCGTCGCTCATCTGCGGGGCGGTCATGACGTTTCTCCTAGCGTCGACTGGAGGTAGAGGTCGAGCGTGGGGTGTCCGAGATGTTCGCGCAGTGCGGCCCGAGCGCGATGCAGCTTCGTCCGGGTCGTGCCGGCGCTGAGCCCGAGCACGGGCGCGGCGTCGGTGGGGCTGTAGCCCTCGATCATCACGAGCGTGACCAGGTGCAGATTGGTCGGTGACAGCTGTCCCAGCGCCGCGGCGAGGCGCCGGTCTTCGAGTTCGTCGCTCAGGGCGACGTCCTCGGCTGAACGGTGATGCTCACCGTGGGGGAGCGCGTCGAGAAGGGCGCGGTAACGGAGGCGGCTACGGGTGAGGTTCCGGGCGGCGTTGGTCGTGGTGACCAGCAGCCACGGCAGAACCGAGCCGTCTATGAGCCGCACCGACGCGCGTCGACGCCAGAGCTCGAGGAACGCGATCGCTGTCGCGTCCTCGGCATCGTCGGCGTCGACCAGGAGCCGGTACGCATGCCTAAAGACGCGGGCACGATGCTGATCAAAGATCAGCGCGAACGCCGCGCCATCCCCGGAGGAGCCTCGCTCCCACGTCTCAGCGTCACCGCTCTTCGTCGCGTCCATACCTAGTAGTGTCCGGCCGGCTCCGCAGCGTTACGCGCGACGCAAATTCATCCGTTCCGTTTGGGGATCGCCCAGTGCGACACTTCCCACCCGAAGGTCAGAGGGTGGGAAACCAGCTTGAGTTGTCCACGATCCACAGCGACACGGAGTTCCAGAGTCCGGTGATGACGAGGACGCCGATCGCGATGAGGAGCACGGCGACGGCCTTGTTGGCGTAGGCGCCGATGCGGCGTATCCAGCGGCGTGAGCGTGCTGCGCGGGCGAGGACGAGTCCGAGCAGGAACAATGGAGTGAGCATGCCGAGGAAGTAGACGAACCCCAGCGCGACGCCGAGTCCCACGGTGTCGATGTTGGAGGCGAGGCCGTAGGCGATGGCGAGGGACGGGCCGAGGCAGGGGTACCATCCAGGGGATCCGGAGGACGCCGAGGGAGTAGAGGCCGGCGGCGATGAGTAGTCCGCCGGCGATGAACGTGTACGGCGGCCGGGCGAGGTTCACGTTCGCGCCGAACGCGAGCAGCAGCGCCACGGATCCGATCAGCACGAGCGCGGCACCGACCGCGAACGCGAGGATCGACCACACCTGTCGAGACGGTCGAGCCCGTCCGTCCCCTGTCGAGGTGAGCGCGCCGACGATGCCGGGGAGGATCGGTGCGGCACAGGGGGAGAGGAGAGCGAGCGCGCCCGCGAGGAACGCGGTGCCGAGCTCGGGGAACATCCCCTCACCCTAGTTTCCGGAAAGGGCGCGCCCTGGTCCCGCGCTTCCTAGGCTGACCTCGTGACCTGGACAAGTCGACCGCGCAGCATCGCAAGGGTGACCGCTCGAACCCTCGCCATCACGGCCATCGTTGCCGCGGGCGCGGCCTCGCTGAGCGGGTGCTTCGCCACCGCCGAGCGGCCGCCGCTCACTTTCGCGGACCTCGACCGGGCGGCGACCGAGGCCGATACGTTCCCGACGCTGCCCCCGCGTGCCTCCTGGTCCGAGATGGACGAGACCAGTTCCCGGCTCGTCGGCCGAGTCGGAGACCGATCGCTGTTCCTGGCGCGCACGAGCGATCCGGAGACGACGTGCCTGACGAGCTTCGCTGACGAGGACACATGGGGCCAGAGCTGCGGGGCCGGCGGGTTCGACAGCGCGATCGGCCGCGACACGGTCCACGTCGTCCCGGACGGCGGGGGAGTCGAAGAGACGTGGACGCCGCTCGGCGAGAACGTCTACGTCGACAGCCCTGGTGTGCGGTGACGACGATCGAGGAGCTTCGACTGGTGCTCGTTCCCGTGTTCGAGGCGATGCTGCACGAGGACGAACGCTCGTCACTTCGGCTGCACTTCGTGCGGCCGCAGAGTGGCCGGACGGTTCTCCTCTGAGTCCTGCGGATCGCCTCGAGGACGGCAGCGTCGTCGCGCAGTGGGTAGTCCTCGGGGAGACGGGCTCATCGCGAGAGCTTCAGAGCGGCGTCTCCGTGTTCGTCCTCGCTCTGGCCGTGCAGAGCGATCTTCAAGACTTCATCGCGGAGAGCGTCTTCGGGTGGGGACAGCTCAGGGGTACTTAAACGCTCCTGCCACCTTCTGGCACCGGGCGCCTCCGCCGGCAGAGGCGAGCGGCAGGCCACATCGATGAACTATCGAGACCTGGCCGCCTCCTCGATGAACCACTGTCGTCGTACGGTCTGGTCATGGGTGCATTGGTTCGGCGTCGCGTTCGGTGGTGGTGGCTCGCGATCGCGTTGGTTGCTCTCGTCGCTGTGGTCCTTCTCGCCGGTGACCGTTCGGGTAGCTGCGTGGAGTACGTGAACTCGCCAGGCGTGTGCACCAGCGTCAACGAGGATCCCCGTACCTGGGTACTCGTCGGGATCGGCAGCCTGATCGTCCTCGGCGCACTGTATGGAGCGTTTCGGCGCCGGTAGTCGAGCCCCGGAAGCGGAGCGCGGCCGTCCCGTACGGGGGGCGGTCACAGACGCATCCTGACGCAGCGGCTCCACCGCGGAGAGCGAGTGCGGTCGGGGATAGCTCTGCGATCCTGGACCGCTCCTGCGATCGGACGAGCCGCTTAGGCTGTCGCGCATGCGAGGGCGTGCAGTGATAGTGGTCGGGATCTGTGGGATCGGGTTGCTGATGCTCGGCTGCGCACGTGCCGAGCCGCAGAGGCTACCGGGGCTGGGGTCGAGTGAGCCAGCTCCAGAAGGGGCGGTGTATCGCTCCTTCTATCGAGGTGGTGTCGAGGCATTCGAGGCGAGTCGAGTCCGCTGGCTCGATGACGGAGATGGCTTTGAGCTGACCCTCACGGGAAGTGGGAACTGCCCGGTCGTCCCCGTCACGATTGAAGTCCTGGCCCCGGACCGCCTGCTGATCGAGACGAAGCAGCAGGTCGACCCCGCCGGATGTCAGGAGGACGCCGCGCTGTGGAGCTTCGTGCTCGATGCACCCGAAGGTCTCGACAGCACCGCGCCGGTCCAGGTTGACATCTCCGGCGAGCGGATCGCCTCTACCGAAGAAATGGCACCGCGACGATGAAGCGGAACCCGCCCGGAGCAGGACATCCCGTATGGGGATCGTCCACCGAAACGGTGATCTTGTAGGGAGTCGCTGGGTGCCTATGCCCCTCCGGCGTTGTTATCCGAGTAGGGCGTCCGCGGCGAGTTCAGCGAGCCGGTGGTCGCGTTCTGGCTCGTCGGCGGTGATGGTGATGACGGCGTCGCGTGCAGCGTCTACAACGACGTACTGTCCTCGTGCACCGTCGAGTCGCCAGCAGTCACGCGGTCCGTCCCAGCCCGCTAAGCCGTAGCGCGTGAACGGAGCGGGGCCGCCCGTATCGATCCACGAACTGTGCATGCGGTCGATCCGTTGTGCACTGATCAACTGTCGGCCGTTCCACATCCCGCGGTCGCGGAGGAGCTGGCCGACGCTGGCTGACTCCTCCGTTCGCAGCTCGAGGCCGCTGCCGGCGATGATCCATCCGTGCGGGCATCGGTGCCACTCGGGATCGTCGATGCCCAGCGGTGTGAACAGCCTGGGGATCAGCCAGTCTCGGACGTCGCCGACGATCGCGCCCAGCATCCGCATCGCGACGTACGTGCTGGCGTCGGAGTACTGGAAGACGAGGCCGGGCCCGCGGGAAGGCTTGCTGAGCATGGCGTGTGCGAGGTCGGCTTCCGGCCAGGGGTCGCTCTCGAACCACGGGAAGTCGATACCGCTGGTCATCGACAGCAGGTGCTCGATCGTCACTCCGTCGACGTCCGCTCCGAGGGAGGCGGCTGGTAGCAGCTGTCCGACCCGCGAGGCAGGGGTCAGCAGTTCCTCATCGAAGGCGAGTCCAGCGGCCAGGACCGACACGCCCTTGGAGACCGAGTAGATGTTCGTGCGGTCGTCGTTGCGCCAGCGGTGTTGTCTCTGCTGATCACCGACCCGTATGACGACGCCCAGGGCGCGGAGCCCCTCTGCGTCGACTCCGCTTACGAAGCGGCTCAGTGCCAGGTCGACGTCGATCATTTCGCCATTCTGACGCCCCTGAGCAGATGAGCAGTGATTTCCTCGACCGTCCAACCGCACCAAGGTGCCGGGAGCGTTCCGTATGGGGATCCCGCTACGGGATGCCGGCAGCTCGTGCCGTTGCAGGCAACCGCTACCCCCCTGTGAGAACGCCTTTGATGATCAGTTTGTCGATCGCGCGGATCGATGCGGCAGTGACGACGCCCCAGAAGGCGTTCCAGTAGAGCGTCCAGAGGATGAGACCTCCGACGGCGTCCTCGTCGTTGCGCGGTGGTCGCCAGTCGGGGTTGTTCGCGTGGATCTGCCAGATGATCGCGAGGACGACGCAGAGGGCGGAGGCGCCGAGGCCGAAAGCGTGCAGGGCACTGCTCACTCTTTCTCTGCGTCCGAGGTTCCAGAGCATGATCCTGATCGCGGCGAGGGACAGCGGTATCGCGCCCAGCGAGAGCGTCCACTGCTCCCACGTCACCGAGTAGCCCCCTCGGGAGCGATCCGCGGAGTTGCGTGAGCCCGGTCGGTGACGGCGCCGCGTGCTTCTCTCTCGCTCTTAGACGCCTCGCTGGCGTCAGTTCGCGTGGTCATTGCCCATGGTGTGAACGGCCCAGCCGCCGCAGCCGGCTTCGGTCCAGTCGTAGGGGCCTGCCGACTTCGCGTCGGGGCCGTAGAGGGCTGTCCACGCTTCGGTGTCCTCTGGGGTGATCGATGCGGCTCCTGGATCCTTGGGGGAGAGTTCCCACCAGAGCTTGAAGTAGAAGTCGTGACCGGCGTCGGCCATGCAGGTGGCGGTGAGCAGCTGCGTGTCGACCCAGGTCCGGGCGTTGGTGAGTTCGTCTCCGACGATGCTCGCCGGGTAGGTGATGTCCTCGGCAGTGTCGTTCTTGTCATACAGGCGCACGCCCCACTGGTCGTAGCGGTGACCATCGGGCGCGAGGGTGGGCATGGTGCGCTCAGTCGTTGTCCCGTCAGCTCGCGACGGTTCCGCGCCCGCTGCCGGCGTCGCCGAGAGCGAGGGTGTCGGCGTCGCCGCGGCAGACGGTGCAGGTGCCTCCGCGATCGCGGTGCTCGCGGCCAGCGCTGATCCGAAGTCGGCGTCGTACTGGTGCAGCGTCGTCGTCGCGCCGACCGCGAGTGCGCTTCCGACGCCGACAGCGAGCAACAGGCCCGTTGCCCCGAGCCCCACAGCTAAGCGGAATCGTGTGCGACCGCGGAGCCTCGTGCCGGTCACGAGCTCGCTCCGACAGTGCGCGGTCGTCTGATCGACCAGCAGAGGACCGCCGCGAGCAGAACCAGGCCCAGCGTGTTACCCAGGGCGAGGAGGCCCAGGTCGAGATACGGCATCGTGCGGAGCACGGTCACGGACGCGCTGACGAACCAGAGAGCGTTGATCACCACTGTGGGCAGCACCGCGACAGCAACTGCGCCGAGCAGCGCCCCGGCTGTCCGCGTGCGCTGATGCAAGAGCAGCAGAGATGCGGCCGCAGCGAGAACCGTTGCCGCATACAGCGGCGCCGACGTCGACGTAGGGATCAGACTGCCGCCTGCAACCCGGACGCTCGCCCACCCGCCGACAGCGGTCGACGTGAGCACGATCGCGAGCACGAGCGCCCACAGCGCGGCCGACGCTGAGCGGAGCCTCGCCGTGAACAGGCTTTCGGGGTTCCCGTTTCGCAGTCGTGCCCGGCGCCACATCAGGTCCGATCCGACACCACGCAGCGTGCGGGAACCGATCTGCCGTGCGGTGCGCGCGGGTCGTTGACCGCGCGCGTCGGCCCAGACCGCGTGCTCGTGCAGGTCTGACGCGATCTCGTCGCGGCGCATCGCCGCGACCTCCGGTGCCAGATCCTGCGTGTACCAGCGGCACCAGGCGAGCACGAGGACGTTCCAGCGGTGCACCGGGGTCCTCGACGGCGTGCTCACTGGGGACCCCCCGCGAGAAGCGCTGCGAGACCAGTGGACTGCGCCTCGATCCGCGAGCGTTCAGCATGTGCGACGGCACGTCCCTCGCCCGTCACCTCGTACAGGCGCCGCGGTGGGCGACCCTGCGCGTTCGCCTCCGCCTTGTCCTCCCACGTCGACGTGACCAGCCCGCGCTCCTGCAACCTCGCCAACGCCTTGTACAGCGTTCCGTGGGCGGTCAGCGCTCGATGGTCCTCCGCAGAAAGCGCGGACGCCAACGCGAAACCGTGGCTCGCTTCACGCGCCTCGATGAGGGTCTCGAGGAGCTGGAGCTCGAGGGGGAGCACGGCTCCCTGCTTACGTCGTGGCATGCTCGAAGAATAGGAATATAGCTATCTTCCGTCAAGTGTCGAGGTCGGCAGTTGTACTGAGACCCAGGTGGTCGGGGTGTCTCTCAGCTGTTCTTGCCAGGCTCCGACTGTCCAAAGGGGATCAATGAGAGCGCCAGTCCTTCATGCCACAGGGGCACTTGTGCTCGCGTGCGCCCTAGTGGGCTGTGCAGCCACTGGTGCGCCCGGCGCCGGACCCACCTTCGCGGCGGAGAACAGTCAGACCGCGTGCGCGGACTGGGTGCCGTTCGAATCTGTCGATGCCGCCGCGGCGAACGGTCAACTCGTCGTACGGGCCGAGCTCGAATCCACTCCGACGACCGTGATGATGCACGGAGAGCGGGCAGCGCTTCATCGAGCGACCGTCACGGAAATCTTCGCTGGCGACGCAGCTGTCGGCGACGTGCTTGACGTGGTTTCGACTCCGGCGAGCTGCACCGATGACGCCCCGTACCCGGAAGGGGATCCGATGCTGCGAGACGAGGCGACACTAGTTCTGAACCACGGCAGTCCCGCGCGAGGCAGTGAAGACTTCATGCAGACGATCACGCCCTACGCCGGCGTCTGGGACGAGCGACCCTCCAACACCTGACGAACCTCAACTAGCCAACGTCGCCGTGACCGGTGCTTGGGGTAGACAAGCCAGATTCTTCCGTCCCGTATGGGGATCCCCATACGGGACGGCTACTAGGCCGACCTCGCCCGCGCGAGAGGACTGACTTAGGGTTGCTCCATGCAGCGAACGAAGCGTCAGAACCTCTGGCTCGCACTGATCGTGCTGTACCTGTTGGTATGCCTCGCAACCTTCATCGGCATCATCCTCCTCACGTTCGGCTACGACGAGCCGATCTTTAAGTCGACCTGGTGGGTTCTGCTCCTCGTCTGCCTCGCAGCCAGCCTCGGTCACCAACTCAACGAGATATTTGGGTTCGAGTCTCGCCGGAAGCGACAGGGCCGACCCGCAAAGGGTTTCGAGCATCTGCGTGGATACTTCTTCGGCTACCCGTCCGCTGAAGACGACGCCGCGGAGCAGGTGCCTGATGCCGACGGATCGACAAGGTCTGGCCGACGTCACTGATCGCGCACCTCTGACCGATCCTCTTTCGGACACCACCCGACGCCCGAACTTGCGACAGATGGAACGCTCGTCTAGGTCGATCAGCGGGCGGGGTGCCGCTGGCTAGGGTGGGCGCATGCGTACGTGGGATTTTTACCTCTCTGGACAGGAGGTGGTATCGAACGCTTGGGGCTCGGAGGTGACTCAGCAGTCCGCGCTCGACGTGAATCTCCTCGAGGGGCTCCTGCGCGGACCGAATCCGGAGCACGGCGATGTGGAGATCTCGGTGCCTCTCGCCCGGGTCGTGCACGAAGAGTACGAGGCCCACGGCACCCATGGCTCACCGCTCAGCAATGACGACTCACGCTTACTCGTCCGCGCGTTGAAGGCGGTCCTCGCGCGCCTTGGCATCGACACCTTCGATCCGCCGTTCCGTGACTTCGAGACGTTCCGCAAGTATTGGCAGGCGAACGATGGGTACGGCAGCTGGCAGGCCAGGCGCAGCATGCTCAATGAGCAGTTCGGCGCACTCCACGAGATGCTCGACGAGCGTGAGACCGACTCGCTCGCCGGCGCACTGGCCGATCCCATTTCGCCGCGAAAGGCCACCGGATGGCAGCGCGTCGATGAGGAATTGAACGAGATGCGGCGACACTTCCGGGCGGCTCGGACGGAGCAGGACTACTCGAACGTCGGGAACGACGCGGTGGCCGCCCTCGAAGCGCTTTCCGCGGCCTCCTACGAGCACGCACGGCACGGTGAGCCTGGCGTCGATGAGCCGCCGATCCCCAGCACGAAGACCCGCCTTGGTCGAGTGGTCGAAGTCGAACTACCTGGGTCCGAGAACGCCGAGCTGCGCAAAGTCGTTCGTGCGGCCATCGAGCTCGCGCAGGCCACGAAGCACCGCCGGAACGGCGATCGGCGCTCGGCAGGCATGGCCGCAGACGCGGTGTTACTCGTCGTGAATCTGGTCCGACGACTTCGGTGACCTGCGACCCGGCCCTCGTCGCGATGACGGATTCCCGTACGGAACGCGCTAAGCCCACCGCCGGTCGGCCCAGGGAGCAGGCTTCACGCCTGCCGGCACGGCGAGGCTGAGACCTCGCAGGGTGAGGAAACAACTGCACAATTTGGAGTTAGCTTTTTTTACTATTCCGAGTTGAGGAGAAATTATTGATAGGGCACAAATGACGAAGGATGATAAGTTGTTTTCGAGAAGAATTCCGAAGTCGGGCAATGGGGCTCGAGTGATTGCATGGATCGTTAACCCGGTTATATTCGCCGCTTTTCTCGGAATAGTCGGGCCGAATTGGAACTGGTCGCTTACAGATGTAATTGTTCTGTGCGCACTTCTAGTCACTATTGTTTTAGCGGTGCGGGCAAGACTGTTCGGAGTCTATGTGAGTCAAAACTCTGTCGTAATACGCTCCTGGTTTCGCTCTCATACTCTGGCCCGAGAATCAATTCTCTTCTTTAGTGAATCGCCCTACGCGGGCTTCATATCTGGCGGGTCAAACTTCCTTCCCGGGGATACTTCACCTTTGCGGATGTTGTTCTGTTCATTCTTCACAAACAGCACGCCGAGACTTGTGCAATATCCGGTAACGCTCTCGACAAGAAGAGGGGCGGACCGCTTAGGAAGCGATATTTTCGATGCAACCCGGATCGATTACATCAGCGACCGCGAGCACTTCAGCGACAAACCGGACCACTAACACTTCCGATTGAAGCTCCTCCGGGGGACCCAGTGCGCCGCCGGCGATCTGGATCCGGCCACGCTCTTCCCCGCGCCGGCGTTCCGCTGAGCGATCCTCTACCGAACGGTGCGGGGAGGACGCACGTTGCTCTTACTGGTCGAGCCGTCGAGCGAAGTGATGGGCGGTGATGTCCATCCGTTCGCGCAGGTAGAAGCGATGTGCCTCGAAGCGTTGCACGCCGGAGTCGAGCTCGATCGCGCTGCACCCCAGTTCCCGACCGCGCTCCGCCAGCGCGGTTAGGAGTGCCGCGCCGTGGCCGTGGGATCGCTCGGCGGCGGCGGTGGACAGGTCATCGATGTAGAGCTTCCTGATGGCGCTCGTGTTGACGACTACTCGCCAGCCGGCGACAGCCACGCAGCGATCGTCTTGCAGTAGAGCGGTGAAGCGGAGACCTTGGGGCGCGCCTTCTCGCAGTACCAGCTCGAGCAGTTCGTCAGTGAGATGGGGGCGCAGCTCGCGGAGGACGGGAAGGGCGGTCGCCCACCGCGCGTCGCCGGGCTTTAGATCAATGATCACGGCGAGGAGACTAGCGCTCGCGTCGTCCCGACGGAGCTGGTCTAGTGAGCGTCCGATAGGGGATCGCTTAGTGGGGCGTCCCGTTCATCGCGTCCTGATCGTGCCCGGGCACGATGTCCGGGTCCTCGTGGCGGGCGTCGCGCAAGGGGGAGAGCAGGACGATGAGGTCGGCTGCCGTGAAGGCGATCGCCGCTGTTCCGATCGTCAGTTGGTATCCCCAAGCGGTTACGAGGACGCCGGTGAGCAGTGCGCCGAAGAGGAACTCGACGCGATTGGCTGTCATCTTTCGGCCAGTCGCCGTACCTAGTCAGCCTACGAAGCGGTTGTGGCTCAGAAAGCCATCACCTCACGTAGTCGGACGAAGCTCGCAGGTGATTTTACCAGTCGTCCCCCAGCTTACGAGAAGCGTCTGCTTCGGTTTTCCGTGACTTTTCAGGTTGCGTATGAGCATCGCCCCCTCCTTCACCTGATGCAAAGAAAAGAACCAGCAGAACAAGGGTGGAAACTACTGCGCCAGCGATTAAAAAGTATCCATCCAGACGAGCAAAGGACATGTCGCTCGTGAGGATATTCCTATCTGTGGCTGGTTCCGCAAATTTGGATGTTGCCGTTCCAAACATGACTAGAATTCCGATGCCGCTTGCTAGTGCCCATGCGAGGCGAGAAGGAAGAGTTCCACCGTCCTTCCTGCGAACTATCGCTAGCCAGAGTACCCAGATAAAAAATGGCAGAAGTATGGCCATGAAGAAAGAAGTTGTCATGCTAGTTACCCGCCGCCTTAGTTACTGAACCATCCGAGCAGCCTATTCCAGAGGAGCTTCTCTCCGCTCAGGCTGCGTCCCCCGCGGGTTTCGCACGTCTCCCTCGGGTCCCACATGTAGATGGAGGACATGACTCCCACGATGGGCCCAAGAGGGGCGAAGACGATGGGCATCATTCCATCTGGCCGCGGGAACTCTCCAACGTTCATCGGGACATCATGCACTGCGCTCCACCAGATTGACCAAGAGTCGAAACGTCACGCGCGGCATCGAGTGCCCCGCGTGGAGGTCACCGCGCAGCGACAGAGAGGTTCAGCTCCTCACCGACACGCAGAATCTCGTCAGAAGGGAAGCGGAACGGGTTGAGGTAGAACAGGTCATCGGCCGTCATGCCGAATCGTGCCGCGACGTCCTCTGCGAGGTCGTTGCGAGCGACCATGTACGACGTCGGCACTCCGTCCGTCGACGTCGTCTCGCCGCGCGCTGCTGCACGTGGGCCGGCGTCCTGGGCGACGAGATCGCTACGTTGAGGCTTCACGCTCCATTGGACGTCAGCGACAGCAATGATCTTCGTCGCGCAGTCGAGCTCGCTCTGATGCTGGGTGGTGATGACGAGCTGATCGATCGCTGTCGGGTCGCCGTGGACATCTGCGAGGTTCCGCCACGCTTTGTAGGGCTTCCCTGACTCCGCATCCGCGAGATACATCGGGAAATCGACGTCGAAACAGGTGGCACCTGCATCGACGGGATCCAGGGCCGCCATGATCGCGACGAAACCGGAGGAAGATGCTGTCGCGGCGGGAATCTCGAGCTCGTCTGACGCAAGAGCAAGCCGACCATCGGCAGCACTTAAACGGACGGTGCCGGCCGTCCCATCGCTCCCCGCGAACGTTGCCACGCCAAGATCACCGGTTAGCGCTGACTCGGAGCTGTCGTCCGTTGACGGCACCGGAGCCGGCGGTATCGGCTGAGGTGTACATCCCGTGATGGCGATCAAGCACGCTGCCAGTGCGATGGTGCTTCGGGCCTTCGAGAATGTCCCCACAGGCCCAGGGTATGCGACGTCCCACTCGTTTCTTTGAAGAGTCAGGACGCCGGCGTGAGCGGCCCGGTCGTGAAGTCACTGCGACCGTCCCCGCCGCAGACCTCAAAATTGGCCGGAGTGCCGATTCCTGGGCCGGCGCCGTCTGAGGTGATGAGCACCCGGACAGTCGTTGCGGTCGTCGGCGTGCAGTCGTACGCGCCGACCGCCGAGAGCTGGCCCTCCGCCTGCGCCGACTCACCCGGAGCAAGAGCCCCCGGGAACGCTTCCGCACCCGACGTGCCGGCACTGGTGAGCTGCGTGCCATCGGCGCCGAGCATCAGAACGCCCGGCCACCCGAAGAACGAGCACGCCTGATCCGAGGCGTTCGTGAGCACGATCGCAAACCCTTCCTGGCCCGCCCCGGAAAGCTCGGGCCGGTCCTCCACCGTGGCCGTGAGCTGCGTGTCCTGGCATGGGTCCTCTGGCCACACCGGACCGGCCGCTTCCCCCTGCGCAGTCGCGGTCGGCGTGGGAGTAGTCGAGGCGGTCGACGTCGGAGTGGCGGTCGCGCTCGACGCCGGTGCGGCATCCGATGTCGACGCCGGAGCCCCCGTCGTCGAACCGGCGCAACCGACGAGCGCAAACTCGGGAAGGGAGAGCAGCAAAGCGAGGGTGGAGCGGCCGGTCCGAGTCGTCATCATCCGGCGAATCTACCCTCGACAGATCGATCCGAGTGAGCCGATCTATGAGCCGTCGACGGCGTTTTCCTCTCCCGCCCGGCTCGGGTGTCCGGTCGGGGATCGTTCATCGCGTCAGGTCCGTTGAGCGGGTGCCGAGCGCCTTGACCCCTAGGTGGTCAGCGGAGGCGGAGAGCCTTGGGCGCTCGGAGGAGAGCGATGAGCGAGAGTGCGAGCGCGAACGCGAGACTGATCGCGAGCGGTCCGTTGATAAGGAAGACGACCCCGGCGCTCGGCACGTTCCATCCTCCGAGGAAGATGACCAGAGCGATTGTGAGGTAGCAGGCGTACAGCGTCGTGCAGGCGACCGAGGTCCTCCACCACGTCGTCCACCGAGCGAAGAGGGGCGGCAGCGCGAGAAAAGCCCACAGCAGGATCCGCACCAGACCCGAGCTGGAGTCGCTGAATGAGTCGGCGGAGAAGTCTCGGGCGAAGAGGTCGATCATGGCGAACACGGCAAATGGGCTTGCGAGGACAGCGGCGACGAGTTGTAGGACCTTGGAGGACATGAGTGGGCTGGGTCGGCTCGGGCGTCGAGCATTCGTGTCCTGCTGTTCCAGCGCGGTCCGAGCGATCATGACGGGATCGCCGAAGGAGCTGTCGATTTCGGGACCGTCGGCCATGTCGGCAGCGTGATCGGAGGCCTCTCGGAGGAGGTTGCGGCGTGATCGCCGCGGCAGCACGGCCAGCTCGCGCCGCAACTGGGCCTGGTAGGTGCGACGAGTGTCGGGGGTACGTGTCGTGGTCATCAGTGCTTCTCCAAGAGGGTGTCGACGGTGGTCCGGAACGGCGCCCAGGCCGAGCGGAACTCCTCGAGCCGGGCGCGACCCGCGGGAGCGAGGGAGTAGTAGCGCCTCTGTCGTCCCTGGCTCGACTCGGTCAGCTCGGTCGACACGAAGCCCGTATCGCGGAGGCGTGAGAGCAGGGGGTAGAGGGTGCCTTCGCCGGCGAGCATCCCTTGCTCGCTGAGCGCGTGGGCGAGGTCTCGCCCGTACTTCGGCTCGCCGGAGATTGCTGCGAGGACGCAGAACTCCAGAACCCCTTTTCGGAGGTTCGTGAGGATCTTCTCGGTGTCGGTCGCCATGCCGACACTATGCCTTGTGTCGCAAGGCCTGGCAATACCCAGTGTCGTTCAGTCGGCACATCCGGCCCATCGCGCCCGTTCCGCAAGGGGGTCGTTCACCGGTCGCTTGAGGCGCCGGTGCTTGTTCCGTCTCCCGCAGCGCGGCAGGTCCGGTCAGCTCGTGGGGAGAGGTGTCGGAGATGCGGTGGTGTGCTTCGAGCTGGCGACCCATGCTTCGCCATCCCAGCTGATCCACACTTCGCACGCACTGCGCGCGGCGGCTCCAGAGCGGGATGCGCCGGCGAGGTAAGCGTGGGCAGAGGTCGGCACGAGCTCATCGAACACGTCGAACTGCGTATCCGTCGCTGATACGTCAGCACAGGAATCGAGGATCCCGGAAGCCTGTTCCTCCGACGTCGCGCCAGCGGCAGCACGGATCGCTTCGACATCCCCGGTCAGAACGCCCGGCTCGAGAGCCGTGAGCGTGGAGCGCGCGGAGCCGGCGGGTGGTAGCGAGCTCTGCGCGGTCAGCAGGAGGGCAGCTGCACCTCCTGCTGTGATCACGAGCGCTGCTGCGCAAGCAAGGACCACGAGGCGACGTTGATTCATGTCCACAGTGAACCGCATCACCGGTCGGGGCGGATCACGTCTCGAAGGTGATCGCTGAGCGGGCGTCCGATAGGGGATGGTCAACCGGACGTCTGACCAATGCTCCTCGAAGCGTCGACGGGAGCCCTGATCTAGTGGGCGTCATCGTACGCCTTCTGCACATCGGCGGGGATGCGGCCGCGCGAGGAGACCTCGTGCCCGTTATCCGCCGCCCACTCCCGAACCGCCTTCAACCGCTCCGGGGTGGCCTTCGATCGAGCGGGCGACGCCGAGCCGGTGTTGCCGTCTCGGCGTACGCGCCGGCCGGCGTCAATGTACTTCTCGAGCACGGCGCGCAGCTCGTCGGCGTTCTCGGCCGATAGATCGATTTCGTAGTTCGCGCCGTCGATCGAGAAGTGGACGGTTCCACCGTCGCCCTCGATCGGGGTGCCGTCGAGGTCATCGATGAGAGTCAGCTTCTGTGCCATCAGGGGTATCTCCAAAGCAGAGGGAAAGAACGGTCGCTCTGTTCTAGCAGCCGATCAGTCCCGACTAGTCCGCCCGTGCTGGCCGCCGCCGATGACGGCGGCGCGGGTGCTGCTCTCGGCCGCGCTTGTCCGGCGGCCGAGAGCAGGGCGACACCGACACCCCCGTGCCGGTCTGTCGCGAGCGGCGTCTGCGAAGTCCCCACTTCTCGACCGCTCGGCACAATTAGACACGATGTGCCGTCCCGATCCTCGCGCCGCCGCGCCTACCCGCTCTGCCGTCGCCCTTCGCGGCGCACGAGAACGATGAAACCGACGATCATGAACAGGACGACGAAGCCGACCGCGATGAAGGGCAGGTAGTTCAAGAAGAGAAGGAGCAGCAGCACCCACAGGTCCAGAGTCATCCCGATTACTTCGTGATCGCGGCTGGCGGGAGGGGGTCGAGCAGGTGGGGTCCGTTGTTGCGGACGCTGTTCACGTCTCGGGACACCTCGTAGTGCTCGAGCTCGTGCGCGACCGCGTACGACTCCCGGTCGAGCAGCTGCATCAGAGCGTCGACGTCGAGGCGTCCGCCGAGCCAGTCGTCGTACCCGTCCGGCGTGATGCACGCCGGCATCCGGTCGTGGACCTCGCCCGGCGCCACATGAGAGTCGCGGGTGATGATCGCCGTCGACAGCCGCCACTTCTCCGGATCGTCCTCCGCCTTCGACGGGTCCGGCCACGCCGAGACGATGCCCGCCATCGCGAGGGCCGCGTCGGGCTCGTAGATGAAGTGCGGCTGCTTCCCCGTCTCCGTGACCGTCCACTCGTAGTAGCCGGCCGCCGGGATCAGCACCCGCGAGGTCGCGAACGCCTTCCGGAACATGGGCGAGCTCGCGACCGTCTCGATCCGTGCGTTGATCGGCTGCGGCCGCTGCTTCTTGAAGTCCTTCGCCCACACCGGCACGAACCCCCAATGCACCATCGGTGCCGACCGCTCCCCGTCGCGCTCACGCACGACGGTCACCGGATTCGTCGGCGCCACGTTGTAGTTCGGGCGCAGACCCCCGAAGGCGGCCGAGACGAGATCCGGCAGTAGAGCCGCCGTGGAGTCCTTGACGACGAATCGACCGCACATGCGCTCAGCCTACGAACGGAGGTGCATCTCGGGCGCCCTTTTCTAACGTTTCCCGAGGGATAAGCAACGCCTCCGGGACGGACGCAGACCTCACTGTTTAGCTACACCGACCTCACTCTTTCTCGCTACCCAGGAGAGGCAGGGCGACGCGGAACGTCGCGCCTCCTCCCAGGGTCTCGACGACGTCGACGCGGCCCTTGTGGGCGCTCACGATGGAGGAGACGATCGCCAGTCCGAGGCCGCTCCCTCCGGTCTCCCGGGTGCGCGAGGTGTCGGCCCGCCAGAAGCGCTGGAAGATCTTCTCGCGGATCTGCGGTGGGATGCCCTCGCCGTGGTCGATGACCTCGAGGAACGCCACGCGGCGCGAGCGGTCGACGGCGACCCCGATCTCGATCGGAGTGTCCTCGGGGGTGTACCGGACCGCGTTGCCGATCAGGTTGGTAAGGACCTGACGGATCTTGTTCTCCTCCGCCATGACGAGGGCGGGGACGCCGGGCTCCTCGTGAGCGGCGGCGGTGCCGGCGGCGATCTCCTCGGCCTTGACGCGACGCGGGCGGCGCCGGAAGCGCGCCAGGCGGGCGCCGGCGGCGAGGATCGGTCCGGTGAGGCCGGGGTTCGACAGCTCCATCGTCTGGGTGGAGGAGGCGCTCTCCTCGTCGGGCTCCAGTGCAGGAGTCTCGACGGGAGTGTCGTCGCGGGTCTCGACGCCGAAGTCGCGGTCGGGCCAGGAGGCCATCGCGTCCATCGCGGCGTCGCGGGCGAGCGGCATCAGATCGACGGGCGCAAGTGCGAGAGGCTTCGTCTCATCGAGGCGGGCGAGCTCGAGGAGGTCCTCGACCAGGCCGCCCATCCGGATCGCCTCCTTCTCGATGCGCTCCATCGCCTGCCCGACGGCTTCGGGGGTCTGCAGGGCTCCCATCCGGTAGAGCTCGGCGTAGCCGCGGACCGAGACGAGGGGCGTGCGCAGCTCGTGGCTAGCGTCGCCGACGAAACGGCGCATCTGGTCGATCGTCCGCGCACGGTCGCGGAAGGCGGAGTCGATCCGTCCGAGCATCGCGTTGAGGGAGCCGTTGAGCCGCCCGACCTCGGTGTTCGGGGTGGTGCCGTTGAGACGCTGGCTGAAGTCGCCGTCGGCGATGGCGGCGGCGGTCTGCTCGACCTCGCGCAGCGGGGCGAACGTCGTGGTGACCAGCAGGCGGGTGAGGAGCGCCCCGATCACGACGATCGCACTACTGAAACCGAGAAAAATGGTCACGTAAGCTGATACAACTTCTGCAACGCTTTGAGTCGAAACCGAAAGAATCAAAGTTTGAATTTGGTTGCCCTGAGAGTACGTGGACACAACAAAGCGATATCCGCCCGAACTTTCGAGATAGGATAGTTGCCCCACTTCCCCGTCGAGTTCCAACGCCTGAGATACTGTAAAAGTTTTTGGGAAACCTGGATCTAAGGCTTTAGTCACGCTAGAAGTGACTAACTTGCCAGAGGAATTGTATACAGCTCCTACATAGGTGTTATTTTCGTCTTTCAGTTCGGCTACGCCGTTCCTACTTAGAGAGTTGACGACTTCCTGGGCTTTTGTGCTCAAATCTCTATCGAGCTGTTTGATAAGCTCGGGTTTTAGCGTCGCCATCGTGCCGATACCAGACACTAAGAGCGCGAGGGCAAGGAGCGAGACAGTCACCATAGTGATTTGCGCTCTGAGCGAATAATTCCGCCAAAATCGCCTAGGTCCTGTGACCAATTCACTACCCCCCAAGACCCTAAAACAACCGTTGCCCTAGCGCGCGGCTGAAGAGCTTCGCCCTTGTTCAGCCGCTGATCGGCAGCCCACCCGTCCGCGGAAGTATGACCGCCGTCCCCGTGCAATCGCTCCACGCCAACCACACGAAGCGTCGCCGCAGAACGGGTAGGTGCTGCTCCCGGCCGCGCTGTGCGTCGCGGCCGAGAGCAGGGCGACACCGGCGGCCCCCCGCCGGTCTGTCGCGTGCGGTGTCAGCGAAGTCCCCACTTCTCGACCGCACCGCCACAGTAGAGCCACCAGCGCACCGCCCGAACGTCATCAGAGCCGGACGCTGCTGCGCAGCTCGCCACCGCTCCACGTCTCGAGAACCCACCGATCAGGTCTGGGAGGTGGGTCCGATGCTTCTCGCGCCGCTTCCCGGGCGCGCTGGGCGCAGTCGTAAATCCCGATGACCTCTGAGGTCTCAGCCCAAAGTCTGCTCCGCAGAAGTAGGTAATGCTCGCCGTCGATTCTGATTCTCACGCCTGGGATTCTCGTCGGCCGCAGAATGTCGCAGGCGATCCGGCGCGAAGTACCACTCCGATGGCGCACGTCCGGAGCGAGGCCGGGTCGGCGGTAGACCTGGCGGCGGCGGTGGCGCTGTCCGTAGGCTCAACGCGAAACGGATGGAGACCGATGCTCGACAGCCTCTTGCCTGTTCTCTGCGGGGTCAGCGCTGTCCTGCTTACCGCCGGCGTCACGATGCTGCTGCGCATCCCTGAGCACCCGGCACGTGTGGGACGGCAGCTCTGGTCGTATGGTCTGATGATGGCGGGGGCTCTCGCGGCGATCATCGCTCTGTGGGTTGCCGACGTGGGGCGGTCGGTTGATAAGGCGATGCCCACCGCGACCTTCGCGGTGGTGGTGGTCGCGGCGACCGTCAGTATGGTCATCATCGCCCGCCGAGCGAACCGGGCACGCAGTCGGGAGTAGTCGGCGCACGCACCAAGCCCGTACTCGTGTCCTCACGTCCGTTCCAATAGGGGATGGCTGAGCGAGTCGCCGCGGTCAGCGCATCAGTCGGCAGAGACGGGTTCTGTCCGACCGGTCCGGAAGACGAGGAGCGCTGCTCCAGCAGCGAAAGTGAGCGCACTGCCCAGGAAACCTGCAGTGGCGGGCATGTTCGGGTGCCGGACAGTCTGCGGGCCGACCTCGTCTCCGTCGACGTCGTAGGTGCAATCCACTCCGAGGGGCAAGATCGTCACCGATCCGGTGATACGGGTCGTTTCGTGGAACGGTCCGCCTGTTCGCGGGTACGGGCCGCTCTCGCACTGAACGGCTGGAGGCTCACGTCCATCGATGATCCACCCGGCACCGAGCGAGACCAGACCGCCGACGAGGGCCATCAGCATGACGGCGCCGCCGGCTGCGCTCCGAAGTGCTGACCTCATGCGCTCAGCCTACGAAACAAGCCACGCCTCCCCGTGTTGTGCGGCTAGGTACCCGTACGGGGGATGGTTGACCGGTCACGAGATGCGACGGTCGCGGTCGACGTCTTCCGTAGCGGTGTGCTTGCAGCGCCCAGCTGTGTTCGGCGGCTGAGGTGGGGATGTGTGCGCGCCTCTCGCGGCTGGTTCAGAGCGGAGGAAGCTCGACGTTCTTGCGTGCGGCCAGACGGGTGAGGGCGGCTTCTACGTCTTGCCGAGCTAGCTGTTCTGCTTCCGGTCCGGTGGGAATCGTTGCGACAGAACGCCTGACGATCATCGTCAGTGTCTTGTTCACGAGTCGGATGATCGGCGTCTCGCGCGGCGGCTCGTAGTTGACGTACCCACTCACGTGGTCCACGCCGACGAGGCGCCACCACCGTTTCCACTCGGGTGAGCAGAGCCGGTCAGCAAGCCGGTCGACCTCGGCGAGATATTCCGCGGGAACATCGTTCACCGGGCCTCCTCCTCCCCACCCGACATAGACGTCGTCAGCGGGCTGCTCGATGAAACGGAAGCCCGCCCCGACGGCGGGACCGGTCGACTCGATCGGCAGCGGCGTCTTGAATCCTCCGCTGAGGTGGACCGCACCGGTGGCGACGTCGAGGGTGAACCGTCCTCGGTCGCCGAGCAGGATGCCGGGAATCGATACGCCTTCAACGGAGGAGCTCGACGTCCACCGCAGGTCTCGTGCAGCGCGATCGAAAGACCAGAAGGTGGAGTCGCCGACTATCGTCTCGGACAGCACCGGCGGCCGACCTCCGTCCAGGTGCTCGACTTCGACACGTAGACGGAAGTAGCCATCGTCCTTGAGTACGCCGATCAGCCGCATGCGATGCGATCGAGCCGGGTTCTGCTTCCAGGGCCCGCGACGCGGTTCCTCGTAGTCGATTCCTTTCAGAGCGTCAGTCGCTCGACTCACCGCGGCCGGATCGCCGCCATGGTTGCTCACCAGCCTTCGCAGCGTCTCCGTCCACATCGTCAGCACCAGTTCGTCCCGCGCCCGCACATCGAGGTTGTGGAATCCCGCCGGTACCGCGAAGTGGACCGAGTTCTCACCGTCGATCACGAAGCGAGAGATCTCGACCTCGAGATCGGTACTCGCGGATGCTCCTCCTGGGAAAAGCCGGATGCTCGCCCGCGGCATCTCTATGCGCTGCTCCGCCAGGCGTTCTCCGAGCGGTTCGGAGATCTTCCTCGACCCTCGAAGAATGGCGTCCATCTCGAGCAGGGGCCAGCCCGATTCGTCCGGGGGGCGCGGTGGAGACCATCGGACATCCGGGTGACCCGTGTGCGGCCAGAGATGCACTTCCCTCAAAATCGGCGCCATGCGCCGATCATCCCACCGGGACCGCCGTCGTCAGAACGCCCTCGCTCGCCTGGGGCGCTGCCCGCCATAGCGGTGCGAAGATCCCTGCCCCGTATGGGATCGCTGAGCGGGCCACTTCACTGCTGCCGACTCCCGGTCTTCGAACGGGCTGTCCAGTGGTGGGGGAGATCCTCGGACGGAGGAGGGTCCGCGACAACGGTTAGTCCCTGGAGGTAGCGGTCGCCGGTTCGGACGAGTGTGATGGTTCGAGGTCTGTAGCCCTTTGGTGCAGGGTCCCACACGGCTTTCGAGTTGACCTCCCAGAGGTAGAACCAGTTCCGGGTGAGCTCGTTCGGCACGCCCACCCAGAGCACGTTCCGCGGCTTCCTGCGTTCGATGGAGAGCAGGACGCCCGGCTCGAGGAAGGTCGCCAACATGCCTGAGGTGCTGTCCAGATCGATCGCCGGCATCCCTGACGGCGGCCGCGGCGGCCACTCGGGCCGTGTTCGAGAGAAGCGGTGCTCCCACGTGTCGTAGGGACGCGCGCGAGTGATGTCGGTCAGGAGGACCGCGGCATAGCCGTCGAAGAAGCCTCCGGTCGTCATCGGTGCGACGAGCGACCATCGGCGACCGACTCCGACGACGAACCCTTCGATCGTCTCGTCCCTCTTCGAGCCGCGCCAGATCCGGACGGCCTCGTTCCCGGCCCAAGCTGAGAGCAGCACTTCCCGGATCTTCTTCTGCTTCGACACCGGTCTAGTGTCGCGAACCCGAGCCCCTTGTGCGCGTCCCGTAACGGGATCGCTGGCCAGGCGTCCGGTACGGGGTCGCTGAGCAGGAACTTCTCGAGTCCCGCGGTGCCGATGATCGGTGCCGTGTGGCGGTACCGTCGTTGCCCCTTTCGTAGAGGACCTCTGTGATCACCGTCAGCAGGTCAGGGTGAACCTGACGAGCTGGAGACCAACGCTCGTCGCAGTGATGGCAGCGAACGCGATGAGCGACGCCGCCGGACGAGACGGCACTCTGCGTCTCTTGGACAGCATGAGGATGCTGGATGCGCCGAGCGCCCAGGCAGGTGTGCTGAGTGCGGCGATGAGGAGCAGGACGGGTCCGCCTGTCGGAGGCGGTCCAGGGTCATCCATCTCCGCGAAGCCCATCAGCCCGGCGATGAGGATCGCTAGTCCCGAGAACGTCACGATTCCGAGGATCGCTGTGAGGAGGAGGGCGTAGGGGAGCGCGGTCGATGTGAGCGCACGCGCGGTCTTCGCCGCCGCATAGACGGATCCTCCGATAACGAGCAGGGCGCCGAGGTACCAGGCTGCTGCGCTCAGCGGGATCTCGCGCGGCCGGCAGTCCGTCATGGCTGGTGAGGCGAGGGTCAGCAAGCTCGCGCCGGCCTGAACGAGAAGCGCGGCGACAACGGTGAGAACAATCGCCGTCGCACCGGCGATCCGCCTCGCGCGCAACCGTGCATCGTTCTGCTGGTCGGTCATGGGCTCGAGGGTAGCCACCCCAGTCGGATAAAGAGGTCTAGTGGAGGCGGCCGCCCTCCATGGGACCGTCAACCATGCGTCCGGTAGGGGATCCGTGCACGGGACGATCCCCTACCCGGCGTCAAGACTGATTGAAGTGTCGGAACGTGAGCGTGCGCGAGCGTAGATCATCGGTCCTGTCGGTGCATGAACAGATAGAGAGCGGCGACGACCGCAGAGAGCCCAACAACGGCTGCCGTCACTCCAAGGACGATCCAGCCCGCCCGCACGTCGGGTGCCACCGCCAGTCCGGTCGCAACACCGGCGAGGGCGATGACTAGGGGCGTGAGAGCCACCAGTATTCGGCGCATAGCCGAAGCCTAGATTCGGTCGATGAGGATCGCTGGGCTGTTCCGATGGGCGTCCGGTAGGGGGTCGCTCAGCGGGCCGTCGAGCCGGCGGGTGCTGCTCTCTGCCGCGCTGTGCGTCGCGGCCGAGAGCAGGGCGACACCGGCGGCCCCCCGCCGGTCTGTCGCGTGCGGCGTCAGCGAAGTCCCCACTTCTCGACCGCACCGCCACAGTAGAGCCCCCGGCGCGTTGCCCGAGCGTCAGTCGAGCTGGACGCTGCTGCGCAGCTCACCGCCGCTCCACGTCTCAAGAACCCACCGATCAGGTCGGGGCGGTGCGTCCGCCATGGCCCGTGCCGCTTCCCAGGCCCGCTCCGCGCAGCCGTAGACCCCACTGACTACCGACGTTTCGGCCCAGAAGGCGCTCCGCAGAAGTACGTAGTGCTCGCCGTCGATACTGATACTCACGCCACGGATCCTCGCCGATCGCAGGACGCCGCAGTGGCCCTGGCATGAAGCGCTGCGACGATGGCGCGGGGCCAGCCAGCGGATCGCGCAGCGGGGCGGCTTAGACCTCCTGCCGGGTCGGTTTAGAGTCGATCCGCGATTCACTCGTTCTTCCCCTCCGGCCGTGACGGACATCGCATCGTCTGACCAGTGCTGCCGATCCCGAAGGAGTGTCGATTGACGCGCCGACCTCTTGAGGGCAGGCCACGGGTCCTCCTCCTGCCGCTCCTCGTTGTCGTCGTGGGGCTGATCGTCAATGCCTATGCGCTGACCCACAGTTCCCGAACCGGCAGCACGTGGCTGGCGATGATCGGCGGAATCATCGGGGCGATGGCGATCATCGCAGTGGGCGGATCGGTCGTCTCTCGACGGACCGTGCAACGCGAGAGCGAGATCCTCCGCAGGCGTCCGGGATCATTGCTCGTTCCCATCGTGACCAAGACGTCCCTCGCTGTTGCGGCTCGCGACCTCGGGATGCGGAGCCGGATCATCCCAGGGGTTTCCGCGACGATGGCCATCGATCAGAGCTCGACAGTCCGCTTCTTCATGGGTGCCTCTCGTCCTCGCGCCGTGATTGTCCTGCGGAGAGAGCGCGTTATGGCGGTCCGGCCTGGTCTGCTGCAGGACGGGGCCCGGATCTACCGCGTGATCGAGCTCGTTGCTCAGGGGCCGACTGGAGAGGTCGTCGTACCCATGATCGTCATCAGGCGAGGCGACCTTCTCAGCCGAGCGCTGCCTGAGCTTGCAGTCGAGAACCTCGTGGAGGACGTGCGAAAGACCCTCTTCGACTAGAGCCCGATTTCCCAACGGCCTGGTGCCGGCGGACCCTTCCGTATGGGAATCGTTCAACGGGCTGCTGAGCCGGAGGGTGCTGCTCTCGGCCGCGCTGTGCGTCGCGGCCGAGAGCAGGGCGACACCGGCGGCCCCTCGCCGGTCTGTCGCGTGCGGCGTCAGCGAAGTCCCCACTTCTCGACCGCACCGCCACAGTAGAGCCACCAGCGTGCTGCCCGAACGTCATTCGAGCCGAACGCTGCTGCGCAGCTCGCCGCCGCTCCACGTCTCGAGAACCCACCGATCGGGACCGGGCGGCGCGCCCACTGCTTCCCCGGCCACTTCCCGGGCCCGCTCGGCGCAGCCGTAGATTCCGATGACGTCCGGCGTCTCGGCCCAGAAGGCGCTCCGCTGAAGGAGGTAGTGCTCACCGTCGATGCTGATCTTCACACCACGGATCCTCGTCGGCCGTGGAACTCCGCGCTGAGGCTGGCACGAAGTGCGACTTCGTTGGCGCGCATTTTGTAAGAGGATCGCGCAACGGGCATGTCGACTCGACTGCGCTCGATCCGCGCTTCCAGTCCCCTAGTGTTCGGTCATGCTGATCCACCGCGCACGTCCGGCCCTCGTCATGGGCGCCGCGCTCGTTCTCGTCCTCACCGGTTGCACCGGCGCGGGAGGAACCGCGGAAGCGGGTGCCGACTCGTCGCCGTCGGCATCCGTCGCGACATCGACGTCGACTGCGACGGTGACCACGCCGTCACCGAGTCCTTCGCAGACGCCCGCAGCGATGGCGACGGCCTGCCAGGACGCAATCACCGTGGACCTGGACGCTGAAATTGGATCCGGGCGCAGCGGGTACTTCGTCCTGACGAACGCGGGTCCGCAGTCCTGCACGCTCGTCGGATACCTCGAGCCGGCCGCGATCGATTCCGCCGGCGCAGCGGTCACGACCGTCGAGCACTCCGACCTCAACGACGTCGAAGACGTCTCCGTCGAGCTCGCGCCTGGAGCGTCTGCGTACTCGTGGGTCTTCTGGGACGACTCACCCGACACGATCGCCTCCTGCGAGCAGCGCGAGGACGCCGAAGCGCTCGAGGTGACCATCCCAGGGGCCTCCGCCGCGAAGCGCATCGAGACGGGCGCTCTTCCGCTCTGCGACGGCAGAGGCAGCATTCTGCACCTCGGGCCCATCGACAGCGAGCAGCGCTACGCGAGCAAGGGCGTCTAGGGCAGACCGATGGTCGAAGACGTCACTCCGAAGCGGCTCGACGCTGCTGCGCCCGCGCTCTCGGTCGTCGGTGTTGTCGGCGCGCTCGTCAGTGGCGTTCTCGGGGCGGCAGGGGCTGGCCTGTCGGTGCTCGCATTCGGGTGGTGCATCCCGGTGTATCGAGACTTCCTTATCTTCCGAGACAACCCTGCTCGCGACTGCTTCTCTCAGCCCGAGGGGCTGTTCATGGGGTGGTTCCTTCTGGTGGGCCTCGGCGCCGCACTGTCCTTCGTGTGCCTCATCGTCGGGGCCCGCCCGAGCTGGGATGGGCGCGGCACGCGTCGTGTCGCTGCCGGCCTCACCGGATTCCTCATCGTCGCAACGATCACGACCGTGAGTGCTGTGCTGACCTTCCCGATCAACCAGAGCGCCTAGACCTTGCAAAGCGTCCCGTAGGGGGATGGGCCAGCGGGTCTGGACGATGGTCTGGAGTCTTTCGTGATCTTCTTCGGGGCGCTACTTGTGCGAAGGCCCGGAGGAGCCATCATCCTCAGCGGATGTACCCAGGATGCGCCGAGTCTCGGCGTCCCGCGCCGCTTGTTCTGCGGGAAGCTTCTGCAACATAGATTCGACGGCTTTTTGCGAGTACCCAGCCGCATCGATTTCCAAATCCCCGCGCTTGAAGATGAACCTCTTGTCCTGGTGGCGGCGGACGAAAGCTGTGATGACAGCGGCTAGACCGCGTAGCCCGCCGACGCCCGCTGCGGCGGCACCGAGGACCTTGACGACCTCGATCCACTCCACCGGACCAGCGGAAAACTCCGCCGCCGTGTTGTGGTCAATGTCGTGCTCGTCCAGCAGTTCCAAAATTTCCTCGCTGTACTCTGGAGGAAACCGCAATTGGAGGCTGTCGTCGCCGATGTGCCCGAGTGTGACGATCAGCGGAACGAGATTCGCGTCAGAAGCCATGCAGTCAGGGTCGCACCGTTTCTCCGAGTTGCACTATCCCGGTAGGGGATCGTTCATCGGGCCGGTGAGCCGGCGGGTGCTGCTCTCGGCCGCGTTACGGGTCGCGGCCGAGAGCAGGGCGACACCGGCGGCCCCTCGCCGGTCTGTCGCGTGCGGCGTCAGCGAAGTCCCCACTTCTCGACCGCACCGCCACAGTAGAGCCACCTGCGCACTGCCCGAGCGTCATCCGAGCTGGATGCTGCTGCGCAGTTCACCGCCACTCCGCGTCTCGAGCGTTCACCGGTCAGGTCCGGGCGATGCTCCTGGGGAGTGATGCCGTGTCAGCTGGTGGGGGAGACGTCCGGTGCGACGGTTTCCGGGAAGTCTGCCGGGGTGTGCGCCGTCTCGTGCGTGAGGGTGTCGACTGACCAGGTGCCCGCGTGTAGGCGCAGCGTCGCCTCCTGCGGGAACGAGTAGGCGTACTCCGGAGCCGCTTCGCCGGTCTCGTACGGGCTCCGCTGAAGGGTCGTGCTCTCGGTGAACGTCACCGTGGCCGAGTCGCCCGTGATCTGCACCGAGTCCAGCGACACGTCGGTCTCGAACGCCGTGAAGGACTCCCCGAGCTCGAGGTAGCGGTCTCGCTGAACGCGCAGCCGGGCGTCATCCTCCACGATCACCGCAAGCCGCCCCGGCGTCGAGGTCGATTCCGGGACGCCGAGGCCGGTGAGCTGCGGCGATCCTTCGACCAGGCTCTGAGCGTTCCGGTGCTCGAGGTCTGAGATCAGTGCCGTCGCGATCGCCTCGTTCTGCGACGACGAGGATGCGAGGCCGACGATCACCGCTGCGCCGGCTCCCGCGACGCACACAGCGCTCAGGGCTAGGACAAGCACTCCGGCAGGGCGCACAGCTCTCTCCTCACGGGAAGCCGATGACCGGCTGCTGCGAGCCTATACACCACGGTGTGACTACCCGAGAAGGGACAGCGTCGTCGCCCCGATGAACGGGCTATGACGACGTCGGTTCGGAGGGCGTACGGTGACGGGCGTGGACGACTCCAGCGACCGAGCGAACCGGTGGGCGGTCGGCCTCGGTGTCGTCGTGCTCCTACCTGCCGTTTTGTGGACGATGGTGAGCAGCGTCCTAATGGGCTTCGCGACGGACTCGTGCGCAAGCGCGAGGCCCTGCGACCGCGGACTGGCTGATGCGGGCATGGCGGTCGGCTTCTTCGGCGCCCTCGGCGTCTCCGTGGCTGTGATCGCGGCGTTCCTCTTCAAAGTCGGGCCGCGCGGGGTCAGCGCGTGGATCCCGTGGACGGGCGTCGGGCTCATCGTCCTCACTGGCATGGCTGCCCAGCTCCTGGTTCACGCTGCCACCTGAGCATTGTCGCGGCCTTGAATGTGCACGCTGCGGTCCCTGCCTGCCCTAGCGTTGCCTCATGGTCGCGTCTCGGCCTGAAATGCGCAGCGCCGTTCCGAAAGGGGAGTGTCTGTCGCGGGTCATCAAGAAGCCCACCGGCTCTTAGGCTGACCCGATGAGTTCCCCGGCACCGACCCGCCCGTTCGTGGGCGCTGCTCGCGTCGCCGTCGGTTCAGCGGCGATCGCGGTGATCCTCCACACCTACGCCTTGAGCATCGCGGCCGGCGATCCGAATCCGTTCGACTACTTCGGCTACTTCACGAACCAGACCAGCCTCCTCGCGAGCGCGGTGCTCATCGTCGCCGGATCGGTCGCGCTCGCCCGCCGTCCGACGCCGGTGTGGCTGAGCTACGTCCGCGGCGCGGCGACGGCCTACTCGATCGTCGTCGCCGTGATCTACAACACCCTCGTTCCCGGTACCGGAACGGCTCCGCCCTGGGTCAGCGCCGTCCTGCACGTGGTGCTCCCCGCGCTCGTCCTCCTCGACTGGATCGTCCTCGCCGACCGCGGACCGCTCTCCTGGCGCCGGCTGTGGGTGGTCCTGCCCTACCCGATCGTCTGGGTCGTCGTCGTGCTCGTCCGCGGAGCGACCGACGGGTGGGTGCCGTACGGTTTCCTGCTCCCCGAGAACGGAATGCCGTCGCTCGTCCTGCACGTCGCCGGGCTGACCTGCGCGGTGCTCCTCGCCGGCGCACTCGTCTGGGCACTGAGCCGACGCCGCACCTTCCACCTCATCTAGTTGATGTCCCAGCGGAGTAACTTCTTGACTCAGCTCAGTTCACAGATCAGACACTCACCCGCAGGTAGGGGCGCTGACCGGCCGCGGCGATTGAGGCGAGTGTCGAAGCGAGATCCTCGACGAGGCGGTGCACCTGCTCGGGTGACCATCCCTCGAGCTCGGACGACGCATCCTCCCACTGCCGCGCTGCGGCGGCACGACCCGTCTCACCTGCGGCGTCTAGCGCGCCACCCAGGCCGGTGCTGACTGCGATGACGAAGCTCTCGTAGTCATCGGTCGCCGCAACCGGCTGGTACTGCGCCGCGGGAACCTCGAGCGCTGGTGTCGAGGTCAGGATGCCTTCGAGCTCCCAGAGTCCGGTCGGATCTATGTCGCAGACGAGACCGTCCGATCCCGACAGCGCCGCGCCCGCCTCTTCATCGGAACCAGCACCAAACACACTCGCAAGAATTCCCATAGCAGTCAGCGTCTCACATAGCACCCAGCGTCTCACGTAGCACCCAGCGGTGCGCATGTGGCGGGGGACACGCGGTCGTGCGGTGCTACCTCACCTACGCCGAGGAACCAGGTCCGCAGGCTTCGCACGGCGGCTAGCGGAAGCGGTGACCCACCGTTCGTAGCACTGGAACAGCTGAATCGCGCCGACGGCTGAGACGACAAATCCGATCAGAATTCCCACGAGCAGGACTGGGCTGAGCTGGCCCCCTGTCTGATTCAAATCTGCACGAACGCCGGCCTGAAACTGCAACAGCGAGCAGATCACGGCGATCACAACACCCGACGCGAGCAGGCTCGAGCCCTTGAGCACTTCCACCATGACCACCCTCGGTCGTGAAACTACCGCAGAGTCTCCCACCCGACACCGCCTCGACCCTTATGGAGATCGTTCAATGGGCCGCTGCCGGCGGGTGTTGATCTCAGTCGCGCTGTGCGTCGCGGCCGAGAGCAGGGCGACACCGCCCCCCGCCGGGCTGTCGCGTGCGGCATCAGCTCAGCGATGCCAGGATCTCTCTGGCGAGTGGCAAGCGCGCTAGGTCTCAGGCGGGTATTCTCCGCGCGTGGACCTGAATGACCGATCGAGCGCGGAGTTGGAAGAGATGATCACGGCAGTGTGCCGTCGAGTGCGTCGACGAGCGCGGGCCAGTTTTGACTTCGGTCTGGCGGCCGGTCTCGCGGGAGGCCTGCTGCTGGGCAATCTTTTGTTCGGGGGCCCCTCCACGCAGGCTCTTACCCCGATTTCCGTCGGCTTGCTCGTCATTACGGCGCCGCTCGCGGTAATCGCTACCTACATGAACACGGTGAGGCGTGCCCCGGACTTACAAAGCATCCATGACCTGCAGGAGATTCTCTTGCGCCGAGAATCTGCTTCCTGAGCGCGCCAGGTCCACATCGAATCGTTAGGCTTCTCACCTGCTGTCTGGCGACCCTCCTCTCGGCCGCGGTTGTTAACCAGTAATAGGGTCGGCTGGTGGTCGTGCCGTGCCGTCATACTGAGCACGTGTCCATCAGTTCGCGGGTGTTGCGTTACGCATCCGCCTATGCGCTACTGCTCGTCGTCGTCGCGATCGTGTTGCTGAACACGTGGCCCGACTTGTGGGACGAACCACTCGTTCTCGTCGTCCTCGTTCCACTCATGATCATGGCAACGGCTTACCCGAGCTTGCGTCACCAGCTTCCTCCTGAGAGGAGCGTGCGCGAAGGGCAACAGGAGGGCCGTTCCATCCGCGCCGCTGCGTCCAAGGGCGCTCACTCCGCTGACCTAGAGCCGGACGAAGCGCCGGGGCTTTTCGACTCGCCCGCTCGCCAAGCACTCATGGCAGCAACAGTCACCGCCGCCGTGGTGATCGTGCTGGCTCTCATCAGCGTCGTGCAACCGGCGCTAGATCGAGGGTGACGTCACTGTCGCTCCTGGAGCCAGGAACGTCCCGTTACGGGATCGTTGACCGGCAGAGGGGGCGCTGCGCTATGTCGTCGCTCGTTCTTCCTTCGACTCGGTGATGAGCTCCTGCTTGCGTTCGGCTCTGAGCGCGACGACGGTTCCCGCGAGAGCGAGTGCGGCGGCTGCGGTGAAGAGGGCGGTGGCGTCCCACCTGTAGTGACGGATGGTGATTCCTGGTGAGGTCTCGCTGGCTGCGTAGGTGCAGGACAGGCCGAGCGGGTAGAGGATCTTCTCGCCCGACACGCGGCTGGAGTAGAGGTCGATCCCGTCGGGGTACTCGCTGTGCTGGCACTGCACGGCGGCCGGGTCCCAGCCGGTCTGGATCCAGCCGATCGTGTGGGTGAGGAGGGCGACTGGGGTGCCGATCACCATCGCGAGGATGCCGAGGGTCTTCGCGGTCCGCAGTTCCATCCCGTCAGAGTAGGGCGGACGCTACCCACCACGCGCGTCCCGAAAGGGGATGGGTGGCCGGTCACCCACTGAGCAGCCTGGTGGCTGTGGCGTGTTCGGCGCAGTACCGTCAGCGAATGTTCTTCCACTCGAGTAAGCGCGATTCGCCGCAGTTGCGTCCTGAGCTCGAGCGGTTTCGCGAGGCTGTCGCTGAGGCGTCATTCGAGGGTGAGCTAGCGGGCTACTTCTCGGTGCAGGTCGGTGCTCACCTCGCGGCCAGCGGCCCGTGGTGGAGGCGGGAGCTGAGTGATCCGCGATGGGGGATCGCGTGGACGTTTTTCTATGAGCCTGCTTTCGATGAATCCCATCCGCGCGTGGGCCCGCCGTACGAGGACGGTTTCGAGCTGGGTGATGAGTCGGTCTTCGATGAACTACTCGGAGGTTCGGTCGACGTCCGGGGTCGGGTGTACTCGCTGCGTTGGATCGACCGCGCGAGCGAGCCGGAGCTGTGGGCGGACAACTACGGGTACATGCCAGCGAAGCCCGGAGTTGGAATCCCTGTACGCGTGTCGAGAGTGCGTCGTCGAGACCGTTGAGCCGGATCTCTCGTCGGCAGGCGGCGTCCCGTAAGGGGGTGGTCTACCGGTCGCGGACGCTCAGCGAGTCAGGCGATCCTCTCGAAGAGTCTGCCGGAGTGCGCCGACGAGCCGTTCCCACGCTTCGCGTGCGTTCGCTCGGCCAGCGTAGAAAGTGGTCTAACCCGCGACATGGGCGAAGTTGACGCGGACGAGGAAGAAGAAGAACGAGAACACGGCGCCAGCGATCAGCGCCTCCACCGCTAGCACGGCGCGGGCGAGCGGCGGGTGTCGCCGCTGGAGTGCAGCCAGAACGACCACGGCAGCCACGGACACTCCGATGATGACCGCGGAGAGGTCTGCTTCGACGCGGGCTCGGGAAACGTCGTGACTGCTCGGGTAAGCGGCTCCTGCTCCGAGGTCGATTCCGAACAAACCGATGTAGAACGCGTGGACGAGGAGGAAGCCGGGAACCAGGTGCACGCCGACGGCCGTCACAGCGAGCATCGCGACCGGAGCGCGCGGACCGAGTTTCTTCCGCATCGGTGACCGGTGATTCACGCGAACAAAACCATGAGAGCCGTGCCAAGCAGCAGTGCGGGCACCGCGAGCACGCTGAGGAAAATCTCCCAGCCGTTCCGCGAGCTTTTCTGAGCGCGGATTCCCGTGAGTACCCAGATGGCGATGGCGCTGAGAATGGCGGATCCGCCCGAGGTTGCTAGCCAGTGCTTGGCTGCTTCGGTCTGCTCGGGCGTGGGTGACCCTGCACCGGGGAGCCGGAGGCCGGTCTCCTGGATTGAGAGGTACAAGAAGACCAGCGGAGTCAAAATCATCCCCAGGAGCGCGACGAGCGTGATCGCCGCACGCAGACCGGTGCCGGCGCCCGTCACTTGCTCAGTCATTGGTAGGACCTCGATGGTGTTCGCGTGGTCGGAGGACGGCTTGAAGTCGGAGTTTGGCCCGTTGGTGTCGGCCGCGTGCGGTCGATTCGCTGATTTCGAGGATTGTCGCGGCTTCGGGGAGGGTGAAGCCGTCCCAGAGGATGAGCCGGATCAGTTCAGACTGATTCTCCGGGAGGGAGTCGAGGGCTGTTCGGATGTCGAGGGTGTCCGCGTCGACGGGATCGGGTCGGTGGGTGTCGAAGTGTTGGCGGAGTTTCTGCGTGAGGTCGTCGTGTCGCAGGGCTCCTCGTGCGGCGTTCGAGTGGACTCGGCGGGCGACGCCGAAGAGCCACATGCGTGCCCGCTCGGGGTCGGCGGGCAGCTGCTCGATGCGTCGCCACGCGACGATGAAGGTCTCACTGAGAAGGTCAGCGGCGTCAGCGGGAACGGCGACTCGTCGGCCGAAGTAGCTGAGCAGATCCGCTGCGTTCGCGGCGTGAAGGCTCTCGAGTGCTGCGTCTTGGTCGGACCGGCGGCGTCGCGCGATCACTCGGTAGTCCCGGGGGACTCGCTGTCGCACTGCCCCGCCATCTCGATGGAGGTGCTGGTCGTGAAGTAGCCGGCCTCCTCGAGCACATCCCGGATCTCGTCGCCCATGAGGGAGCTGGCGATCACCCCGGGGCTCGCGTCCGGAATGTCTGCCGGACGGCCGGCGGCTTCCGCCGCAGCGTTCGCCTCATCGATCCCCGCCTGATTCGATGCCAGGGCCGCCTCGATGTCCTCCGGAGTGACACGGGCGATCACCGGGTCCCAGTCGTGCTGCGCGAGGAACTCGCGGGCCCTCTCGGTCAGTTCGTCGGTCTCCTCGTCGGAGAGCCCGCCGCCGTACTCCGGTTGGATGCGGGCGACGACCGCGCAGGTGCCGATGTCGCCACCCTCAGCGAGCTCAAACGTGCGCTGCACAGCGACGTCCGGAGTCCATCCCACCCACTCCAGCAGCGACGGCCCCGCGACGGCGGCCGTGGTTCCGACTCCGACCAGTCCGATCGCCAGAACCGTCGCTCCGACTCCGGAGCGGAACCACGCGCGTCGCGGCGGACGTCTCACGGCCACCGCCCTGGCAACGCCGCGCGCGGCGTCGGCGGCCGCCGGATCCTCGCCCAGCGCCGGCGGCGCAGCTCGTCGCACCAGATCGTCCAGATCGTCCATGCCGGTTCCCCCTCGGTGATTGCTCGTCACTACCGACGTGTCCGGCCGAGGCTCGTTCTTAACGTCGGTCGCGGAAATTCACGCGCTGGTTAGGGCTGGTTGAAGGATTCTCTGGCGTCGGTGATGGTGCTTCCGTCGCGGAGGGTGAGCGTGACGGTGAAGGTCGGCTCCGGTCCACCGCGGCCCGTCTCGCCTCCCTCAGTAAGGCCGGTTCCCGGCCACCACGCTGCCCAGTGTCCGTCTGCGACCGTGGCGAGGACGCTCGTGCCGTCGTCGGTGCGGATGGTGAGTCCGGTCACGTCCGAGCCGACGTCGCCGCTGGTGAAGACAGCGGGCGGGAGGTTCTCGCCGGCGAATTGGCTGATGCCGCCCTGCGTGTATTCGTCAGCGAGCGGCGTGAAGCCGCTCTCGCTTCCGGTGGAACTGATGAGCGCCCTCCCGGCAGCGCTCGTCCCTGCCGGGATCTCGATGAGGCATGCCCGCTGGCTTGGCGTCGTGTAGAAGAGCATGACCCAGTCGCCGCGCCGTTCTCCGATCTCCGGCTGTTCGAGCTGCTGCGCATCACCTGACGCACACGCCTCGCCGGCGACGGTCAGATCGGACGCGCTGGCAACGTCTGCGGTCGACGTCCACGAGGCGTACGCGCGGGAGTCGACACCGGACGGCAGGAAGGCGAGAGCGACTCCCAGCGCTGCGGCCGCGAGCCCGGCGGGAAGGATGACCTGCCATCCCCGAGGGCGCCGAGCGGCGGGCTCTCGAGCGGCCACCGGGTCGCTGTGGAGGATCATCTGGAGCCGCGCTGCGGCGGCTTCGCGAGCCGGGTCGTCGAGCTCGTAGTGGGCGGCCGGGTCGAGGTCTTTCGTGGCGAGGAGTTCGGGCGTGGTCATGATGCCTCCAAGGCGGGCGAGTCGGCGTGGTGCTGGTGCGAAGGGGGATCGAGCAGCGCCCGCAATGCGGTGCGTGCTCGGTGAAGTCGGAGCCGGAAGGCGACGGCGGTGATGCCGAGCACTCCGGCCGCGGAGGGGGAGTCGAGTCCTTCCCAGGCCGTCAGAGCGATCGCTTCCTGGTGCTGCGGTTTGAGCTGTTGCCACGCCTGGTAGAGGTCGAGCCGGGTCGCGATCGCGTCCTCCGGCGACCGCGCGGCCGCGTCGGTGTGAGCGGCGACCCGGATCGCGAGGGCGGCGGTGCGGTGCTGACTGCGGAGGTCGTTGAGGAGGCAGTTGCGGGCGATGGTGAACAGCCACGCACGCGTGGGCTCGTCTTCCGATGGCGCGGTGTCGTGTCGGCGCCAGGCGATCAGGAATGCCTCGTGCGCGAGGTCTGCGGCGCGCTCGGGGTCAGTGCGACGCCTCAGGAACCGGACGACGCTGACGTACTCGCGCTCGTACAGCTCGGAGAAGCTCGCCTCGCGGGCGGACTGTGGTGGGCTCATACCTGGGACATGTCGCCAGCCGAGCTGCTGTTACAGGTGATCGAGTACCTGTTGATCAGCAACACGGAACCGACGGCTCGCCCACAGGGTGATGAGCCACGCCACCGAGCCCAAGATCGGCAGGAGCACGACCACGACGGTCCACCCGACGCGCGCAGCGTTGGTGAGGGTCTTCGTCGTGATGAGAGTCACGATCGAGACGATGGGAAGAGCGACGCTGAGGATCGAGAAGACGATCCATGCGACGTCGTAGTAGGTGGGAACCAGGATCACCGCGTCCTCAGTCAGAGCGATCTCCTTTGCTGTCGAGCCAAGGCGACGCTGGTCGAACGGTCGCGGATCCAGCCTCTAGGCCATCGAAGCATCGCGCAAGACCGACCTTCTGCGGTCCGTCTCGCATGGGAATCGCTTAGCCGTCAGGGCGAGGAAAGGGACCCGTCACCGGTACCCGCGAAATATCGCCAACCGAAATCGACAGTCAGGGCGAAAGAGGCATCCGTTGCGCGCACATCCGCTGGAGTCGACTCGGTGATCGACCCTTCGTAGGACTGACGGTTGAAGCCCTGAGGGAGCGGGAGGCCATCGACCTGCAATCGGGAGGCGGCGACGAGAGTCCACCGGACGGTAGCCGTCCCGTTGGCACCTCCACCGGGAAGCCCACGACCACCACCACCGGAGATGTCGCCGCTTTGCAGTAGGTCGACGCCGACCAGAGAATCAACGACTCTCACTCCTGTGCCGTGGATTCCGTTGGTCGCGAGGAATCTGTCGACGGCTTCGGCCGCTACGAGCTGATCGGCGCCGTCCACCGCGTAGACGATTCCTCCGTCGAGTCGGCAGACCGTCGTGATCACTGACCCTGACTCGCCGATCTGATCGGATCCTCCCTCTCCGAAGCACCAGTCCTCCGTCGCCCGTGCCACCTCTCGCACGCCAGGCACGGCGTCCACCGCCATCGCCTCGTCAAACAGCGGACGCGTGTCCTGCCGTGCTGCAGCGACAATGGGCGAGGTTGGCGACGGCCCAGGAATGTCAGCGGCACAACCGGAGAGCGGGATCACGGCGGCTGCAAGAGCGAGCGGACCCCGCCAGAGGAGTCGCCTTTCACGGCCAGAGTCGGGTCGCGCGTGCATGCGCCCAACGTACGACGCTCTGGCCGGTGCGCCCAGGCCGCGTACGCGACTACCCGCCGTCACGGAACCTAATTCGGGCCGTTCACGACACCTAGAATGAGTGACAAGTTACGTGACGCCTTCGCTCGGCGCGCCATCTCATCAGCACGGCGTCACGTATTCGGCCGTATAAGTGACAGGGGTCCGCGATGCTCGTCGGGTACATGCGCGTCTCGAAGACCGATGGAACGCAGACGACAGATCCGCAGCGCGATGCGCTGCTCGCGGCCGGCGTAGATGACGCGCAGCTGTACTCCGACCTCGCGTCCGGCCGCAAGGATGATCGGCCGGGGCTGCTGTCGTGCCTGAAGGCATTGCGCGAGGGGGACACGCTCGTGGTGTGGAAGCTCGACCGGCTCGGACGCGACCTGCACCACCTCGTGAACACGGTCCATGACCTCACCGCCCGCGGCATCGGACTGAAGGTGCTCACGGGTCAGGGGGCGGCGATCGACACGACCACCGCTGCCGGCAAGCTGGTCTTCGGGATCTTCGCGGCCCTCGCCGAGTTCGAGCGCGAGCTCATTTCCGAACGAACCATGGCGGGCCTCGCGTCCGCTCGAGCACGCGGTCGGGTCGGCGGGCGCCCGTTCACCATGACGCCCGCCAAGGTGCGACTCGCCATGGCATCGATGGACAAGCCGGAAACGAACATCGGCGCCCTCTGCAAAGAACTCGGTATCTCCCGCCAGACGCTCTACCGTCACGTCTCGCCCACGGGCGAGGTGCGACCAGATGGCCTCCGCGTTCTCGGGCGCAAGAGCACCTAGACGCAGCTGGCCGACGTCGGCGTACGCTCCGAAGGACGGCTCCAGTAGTTGTGCAGACGACCTTGAAGATCTGTGCAGAGGACCTCGAGAACTGACAGTCACTCGAGGGGCGCTAGTCGGCGAATTGTCCCGTAAGACCCGCCCGGTGAATTGTCCGATGAGGGGGTGCTGACTGGGACACTAGGAGTATGGCTGAGCTGGTGGGTTACGCGCGCGTTTCAACCGACAAGCAGGACGCCCAGTCGCAGCGCGACGCGCTGGCGGCCGGGGGTGTTCCGCTCGAGCGGATCTATGTCGACGCTGGCCTCACGGGCTCCAACCGCGACCGGCCGGCGCTGCGCGAAGCTCTTGCCGCGTGCGACGTGGGTTCGACGTTGTACGTGACAAAGCTCGACCGACTAGCACGGTCGATCAGTGACGCGCGCGACATTGTGGACGAACTCACGCGCCGGGGTGTGCGTCTGAACATCGGCGGGTCGCTGCACGATCCGCACGACCCGATCGGCCGACTGCTGTTCAACGTGCTTGCGATGATCGCGGAGTTCGAGGGCGACCTCATCAGGGCGCGCACTCGCGAGGGAATGAAGGTCGCGAAGGCGAAGGGGCGACTGCGCGGCAAGAAGCCGAAGCTGAGCCCGAAGATCGAGGCGCACTTGGTCGCGGAGTGTCGGTCGGGCAACTACTCGATCGCGGAGTTGGCTGAGCAGTTTTCCGTGGGTCGGTCTACGGTGTATCGCGCCTTGCAGCGCGCCGACCTCGCGGACGCTCGATCAGCTCCGGTCACTCTTCCGTTGCCCGTCGAGCTCGACTCGTGAGGGGCGCGCCGCAGGTTCGGCCGACCTGCATCCTCTGCGGCTCCGAGGGACTGACCCGTTCGCACATCTACGGCCGCACGTTGCGCGCGGAGTTCGGTCAGGAGAGGGCTGCTCACCACACGCTGACGAATGTCGATGGCCGCGCGGAGGCGACCGTCGACAGGTGGGAGTCGGGCATCGGAATGATCTTCTCTCAGGGCAAGTGGCTCTGCTACGAGTGCAACAACGTCTGGATGGCCGGTCTTGAAGACGCGGCGCTGCCCACGGTCGTGAACATCATCCGCGGTGAGTCGGTCTACTTCGATCGGGCGACCACGGAGGCCGTCGCGAGCTGGGCGATCATCGCGTCGATCCTCCGCGCGCAACTGGTCCCGGATGGGGAGCCCTACGCTCCCGCCGCAGCCAGACGTTTCCGACAAGACGGCCTCGAGGCGGCGGAGGCTGCTGTATGGCTGGTGAGCGCTGCCGAGGACCCGACGGTTCGCGCTCCGGGGACCGCCGCCTCGTCGTACTGGCGTGCCCCAGACCTCTCGGGCGGCATCGCTCAGCACTGGCTGAAGTCGCTGTGTGTCGTCGTGGCGAGCGGCGATCATCGAGACCGCGTGGCGGAGCGAATCTGGACCCTTCGTGACGCGGCGTTGCCGCTGTATCCGCCGGCGGAGACACGTCGATGGCCCTCCGGTCGCTCCGCGCCCGATCGCGTCCTCATGCGGGCGACTGGTCTAGACGAAAGGACCGTGGCTGCACGGGCGGCGTTCCGTCCCACGGAGCGTCCTCCAGCGGGAAGAACGCGAACGATCATCCCGCTCTAACTGGACATCTCCGTGCGCTTGAGCGCCGGGCTAGCTGCGCTCTCGGGCTGAGCATGCACTGGGGCCATCCATCCGATAAGCGGCGCGATGCCGGAGTCGGGTGGCCGTCAGGAGTGCCCCGAAGGGGCATCCCGGAGGGACGCACAGCGCTCTTGACGGTCGGCCGGCGTAGGCAAGAGTGAAGCGTCGGATGGACGGCCGGACCGCAGCCGGCGCGCAGGTCGCGGGCGGGAGAAGCCCCCGCGAGCATGACTGCTCGAGCGGGGGGTTCCTACGCGACGAGGGCGGTCTTCGTGCGCGAGCGTTCTACTCGTTCGGCCACGACGCCAGGGCGTCGCGGGGGACGATCGTCGGCACTCCGTCGACGGTTTGGATCGTCGTGCCGGGCTCTCCGAGTCCGGCGGCGTGCGCGATCGCTGCGAGGACCAGTCGCGTGTGTTCGAGGTCGAGGCCGGCGATGTCCTCTCGGAGGTCGACAGGGACGCCCTGTCCGAGCGACGAGGCGATCCGCGCGACGCGCTGTTCGCCTCCGCTGAGCGCTCCGATTTCGTAGCCGAGGCGGTCGAAGTCGACGGCGCTCGTCTTCCAGGCGTTGTCGGTCTTGACCCATGGAGCGCCGGCGTACACGAGGCCCGATCGGATCAGCAGTTCGACGGCGGCCGCGAGTGGGTTGGCCCCCTCCGCCCAGGCGCGGACCTGGCCGTGGAGCGCGGCAGCTTCGTCGTCGGTCATGCAGCGTTCTCGATTGACGCGGAGCTGTCACTCTGGGTCGATTCGGCGGTGGTTCCCTCCGCCGACGTCGTGCGTCGCGAGCGAGTGACGCGAGCGCGAGTCTGCTCGGGTCGCGGCACTCCTGCTGCGCGGAGTTCCTTCTCCGACCATCCGGCGGCGAGGGCGTCAGCCCATGCCTTGCTGTGCCGGTTCTGCGCGTCGCTAAGGGTGGCGCGTGCGGTGTCGGTGTCGGTGTCGTTGGCGGCGGAGACGATCGTGCGGACCGCCTCGACGCGCTTCTCGACGCTCTGTTCGAGCAGTCGGCGGGCGGCGTCGGCGGCGTCGTCAGGGTTCCTCGTGTGGTCGCTCATGCGGAAAGGCTAGCCGCCACCACCGTCATCCGGAAGGCGCGGATTTGACGTCTCGGCTTCGGCTTCTCCGGCCGAGACGGTCGGGTTCCCTTCGGACCCAGTGCTGCACCTGCGCTGCGCTCTGGGTGAGTAGCTTTTTTGGAGCAAGCTATAAACTTACGTGCCGTAACCCGCTTCTCGTCCTTCCGCTGCGCGGCGATCCTCGGCATACTTGCCGTATGGTCCCCGCCAGTTGGCGGGTTCGCTGCGCTGGGCCCCGAAGGGATGGTGACGCTCGTGTCCGAGTCGAGTGAGCACCGTCTGTTCGGTCGCAAGCGACGTGCGAACGCGGGTGGCGAGTCTCGCCGCGAGAAGCGGTACGTCGTCATGGTCACGCCCGAGGAGGATGCGCAGCTTCGGGCTCGGGCAATCGTGCGTGAGGTGACGGTGCCGCGGTTGCTGTTCGAGTCCGCGACGGCCGAGGATGCGGTCATCACTGATGCGGAGTTCAAGTCGGTTGCCGCGGATCTGATGAACATTCGCAGCACGATGGGGTACGTCTCGAACAACCTCAACCAGCTCGCCCGGTTCGCGAACACGGAGAGCCGATTCCCCGACGAGGCGGAAGCGGCGATCGCTGAGTACCGCGCGGTTGTGTCGGAGTATCGGGCGGCGATGAAGAGGCTGGCCGGCGCGTGATCCCGAACGTGACCCGGGGTGGGCGCATGTCCGGACTGATGACCTACTTGCAGGGTGAGGGTCGGGCGAACGAGCACGAGGAGCCGCACTTGGTCGCTGGTAACGGCGCGGTCATGGCGGAGTACGGCTACGGCGAGTTGGACCGCGCAGCAGCCCTCGCGATCGCTACCGATCTGGACGAGCCGCGCCGCGTCTTCGGAACGTCGGTCACCCGCGTCAAGGAGGTCACGGATCCGGAGACGGGTGTGACGTCGAAGGAGCGTGTCGACGCTGACGTGTGGCACTGCTCGCTCTCGATCAGCGCGGAGGAGGGCCAGCTTTCGGATGAGAAGTGGGCCGAGATCTCCGAGCGGTTCGTGGAGCGGATGGGGTTCGCCGGCGCCGACATTGGCAAGGCCGATTGCCGGTGGGTCGCGGTGCGTCATGGCCTGTCGAAGAACGGCAACGACCACGTGCACATCGCCGTGTCGTTGGTGCGCGAGGACGGCACGAAGGCGTCTGTCCATCACGACTTCTCGAAGGCGCAGACGATCACCCGGGAGCTCGAGCGGGAGTTCGAGTTGCAGCCGCTGCATGAGTCCGAGCGCGCAGGTGCGCAGCGCGGCGAGAAGCCGGCCGAGCGCGAGTCTGCATCGCGCCGTGGCGCGACCGAGGTCGACGCGAAGCGGTTGGAGCGGAGCCTTCGAGCTGCGGCTACCGCGTCGCAGTACGAGGGCGAGTTCGTGCGTCGGATGCGCCGCGAGGGCATCCTGATCCGTCCGCGGTTCGCGGTCGGACGTGACGACGTCGTGGTCGGCTACTCCGTGGCGCTGCGTCCGGAGAAGGGACAGCCCGTCGTCTGGCACGGAGGTGGCAGGATCGCCCGCGACCTGACGCTCCCGGAGCTGCGGAAGGGATGGCCGGACCGTCCTGAGTCCGCGACCGAAGCGGTGCAGGAATGGCGCGCGACGTCGAAGAATCCGTGGCAGTACCGGCCGGTGAGCCCGGGGCGCGAGGAGAGCGAGATGTCTCCGAAGTTCTTCGCCATGTACGCCGAGGACATGCGCCGGCTGCACGACTACATCGCCTCCGTCGACCCGTCCGATAAGGCCACCTGGGCGCACGTCGCCCGCGAGACGTCGGGTGCGTACGCGGCGTGGTCGCGGCGCCTGGAACCGACGCCGGGACCGTTGGCCGAGGCGTCGCGGACGCTGGCCCGGTCCGCGCAGCTGCGAGCGGGCGAGTCGCGGCCGCGACCTGTCGCGATGCCGTCGATGGCGACGACCGCCGCGCTGATCCTGGTGCAGGCCAAGCGAGGCCAGAACGCGGCCGCGGAGGCTCTTCTGTTGAAGCGGCTCGCGCAGACCACCGCATCGATCTTCCGCGCCGCGAAGGCGGTCGGGGACCTGCACCGGTCGCAGGAGCTCGCGCGGATGATGACGCAGCGCCTGACCGTCGTCCGCGACGGCTACACCGCTCAGATCACCGCCAACCAGGTCGCCGCGCTCGCCCCGGAGCAGCAGGCCGCGAAGCAGCGCGCCGACCTCGCCGCGGGTCGCGGCGGGCCGGTACCCACGCGCTTGACTCCCGCGACGGAGCCGGCGGTACAGGTGCCGACCACGAAGACTCCCGGCACGCGTGAGCGCGACGGTTTCGAGAGATAGCGAGAGGGGACAGAGCTATGAGCGATGGGGACAGCGTTGAGGATGAGGTCGGACAGTCGGCGAGGGTCGCGCTGACCGTCGCGCTCCAGCTGGGCGACAAGTTCGCCCGCCTGCGGGAGGACTTGGCGCGTGAAGCGCTGCGCAAGAGCGAGGCCGACGCGCGCGCTCTCGCCGCTCGGTTCTCCGCCGAGCGCGACGTCGCGCGTGCGCAGATCGCCGTTGTGGACCGGCCCGACTGGTGGCAGCGCACCGAGTTGCAGCAGGTCGCTGACGTCCTCTCCACGGCGCAGCAGTGGAAGGACCTCGACCCTGTGGCCGAACGTGCCACACAGACCATCGCGCGTGAAGTCCAGGACCGCTACGGCGTCGACGTCGCCGATATCGCGGACAAGCTGCGCGGCGACCAGCCGGCCGACTTTTCCGCTGAGAAGGCCCTCGCCGTCGTCGCAGCCGCTGAGGCCACCGATCGGGTACCCGAGTCCGGCTCTGCGGACCCGCTGAACGAGGTGAAGGCCCTGGCCGGCCATGACGCGGCGGTGGACGCTGCGATCGCTGAGAAGTTCCCGCAGCTCCTCACCGAGGACCAGCGCGCGGCCGTCGACGGAGGACGGGCGGAGAGCGTCGAGACAACCGTCGAAGCCGCAGCCGTCGCCGGGATGATGGACGCCGACCAGCGCCGCGCCGACGCCACGCGGGACGGGCCGACCACGCCGACCGACCAGGGCGGAGCGGAGAACGGTCAAGAGAACATCGATCAGGCGGCCGCGCTCGAGCTGCACGCGCGCGAGTACGAGGTGCAGGCCGAGGAGGGCGGAACCTCCGAGCAGACGCCCGACCAGCTGCGTGCGCTCGCGGACGACGCGCGCGCTCAGGCGCAGCTCTACCGGGACGGCGCCGGTGCGCAGACCGCCGCCGACAACACCGCAGCCTCCGAGCTCGCCGCCGCCGGTGGAGACCTCAACCAGTCCATCGCGGCCGACGTCGAGGCCGGGCGTCTCGATCAGTTCGCGGCCGACGCGGAAGCCGCTCGGCTCGGCAGGTTCGATAACAACTACCAACTGGCTCTCGACAGCGGCGACGTTGACGAGAACGTCGACTTCCTGCTGAGCGAGGCAGACCGGTTCGATCGCGAGGCGGATGCCGGCGGAACAGCGACGCTGACCCCGGAACAGCTGCGCTCCGACGCTGCGGAGAACCGCGACGAGGCCGCCTACTTCCGCAACGAGCCCTTGCCCTCCCAGAGTGATCGTTCCGCTGACGCCGTTCCGGTCGGCGCCGAGGGGCGGGCAGATGCGCTGCGCTCCGAGAGCCAGCTGTCGTACGACAGCGCCGCTCGTCGCACGGCCTCCGCGAACGAGATGAAGGCCCACGGGATCCCGCAGGACGTCATCGACGTGCGCATGCGCGCCGACGTCGCCCAGGGCCGGCCAGCAAGCGAAGCTGTCGCACAGTCCGGACGTGTGAACGTGCCGAAGACCAGCCGTGGTCGTTCAGCTGCGCGATCACCGGAGCGCAGCGAGCAGGCGCGCTAGTTACTGTCGGCGATCCAGTCGACGGCGTCTCGATGACTGAACCGTCGGCCGCAGTGGCGGTGTGAGAGCGTGGCTGGCATGACGGCGATGATTCCGAGTGAGTATCGCGCGACTCTGGACGAGTTGAAGCGGCACGTGCACGCTGCTCGCTTCCAGGCACAGCGGAAGGTGAACACGGAGCTGTTGCGACTGTGGTGGCAGATCGGGTCGACGATTCTCGAGCGTCAGCAGCGCGAGCCGTGGGGGAGCAGCGTCCTCGAGCGACTCGCCGAGGATTTGCGGGCGGAGTTCCCCTCAATGAAGGGGTTCTCCCGTGCGAACCTGTTCTACATGCGTCGCTTCGCGGCGGCATGGCCGGACGAGGACGCCATTGTCCAACGACCCGTTGGACAATTGCCGTGGGGTCACATCACCGAGCTGCTCGACAAGCTCGACGACCAGGAGTTGCGCGAGTGGTACGCAGCGAAGGACGTCGCTCATGGTTGGAGCCGGCCGGTCCTCGGGCACCAGATCAAGACTCGGCTGCACGAGCGAGAAGCTGCAGCGCCGAGCAACTATGCCGGCACTCTCGCGCCGGTCGACTCTGCACTCGCTCAGCAGATCACTCGTGATCCGTACGCGCTGGACTTCCTCGCGATCGACAGCGACGCCACGGAGCGTGAGCTGGAGGAGCGCATGGTCGTCCGTATCGCGGACACCCTCCGCGAGCTCGGGCCAGGGTTCGCGTTCGTCGGCCGACAGGTGCACTTCGAGGTCGACGGCGACGACTTCTTCGTCGACCTCCTGTTCTTCCATGTCGACCAGCTCCGCTACATCGTCGTCGAGCTGAAGACCACGAAGTTCGATCCGCGAGATGCAGGACAGCTCGGCTTCTATGTCGCTCTGGTTGACGACAAGTTGCGCGTCCTCGGCAAGCATGAACCGACAGTCGGGATCCTCGTCGTCACTGACAAGAACGACGCCGTCGTCCGCTACGCCCTGGCCTCCACCACCCAGCCGGTCGCGGTCAGCCGCTACGAGCTCTCCGAGGAAGCCCAAGCAGCGCTGCCCGATGAGGCCTCCATCGTCGACGCCTTCACCAGGGATGTAGCAAGTCCCGACATTGAGTAGCACGCTGAGGAGCGCAGAAGTCGATCCGGGCTTTGGGATCGGGAGCGCTTCAGGCTCTGTTCCCCGCCGAGGGTACTCAATCACGCCAGCAGGTGTGACCAGGGTCGAACTAACCCCGAGGTGCAGCTGCTGATGACCCGACCGGCCCTTTCCCACTATGCGCAATATCCGATAATCGACGTTATGTCAGTTTTCGAGCTGGAAAGGCCTCGTTGTCCCGTCGTGGCGGTGCGTCAGCATCGTGGGTCCCGCGGTCGTGGTCGGCTGGGACCTCCTGCGGGCTCATACCGCGCACAACAACGACCTGAGCCTGCACGCCCACGAAGTATCGATCGGGGAAGTACAGCCTGCCCGCTGGATCGGTCATTTTGAAGGAGGCGATGCTGGCGCCTTCGACGTATTGCGCGACGCATGGGACGACGATGACTACTTCTTCGCCTGGGTCGGTGTCCGTTATCGGAACCTGCAGTGGTGTCGTGATCAGTCCAGCTCCGGACGCGATGCCTACCCGGGTCAATCGCCTATCGCGCCATGGCACGCTGCCAACGTTCTGAAGTGTCCACGTCTTGGTGAAGCGCTGGCCGGGAGCCATCAATGTGCCGTCCGCAACGGTCTCCTCGAGGAAGATGCTCTCATCGAGGGCGTTGGCAGCTGGAGACGGCGTGGTGGTTGTTGTCACGCGCAGCAGACGCAGTCGTCTCTTCTCCATGAGCACAGACTCGTACCGGGCGATCAGGAGGCCCTGTGTGTCGAGGATGTCTTCAAGCAGGAGAACCACCAATTCTGAGGGAATGTCACGGCCTTCCTCGGCCGCGCTCACTGTCCGCCGATCTCGCGCGATCCGCCGCGCGAGCTCCGCTGCAGACAGGCCACGTTTCTCCCGCCAAAATCTCAGCTCATCGCCGAACTGCTGTCGTTGAGTGTCATGGCGACCCGGAGGACGGCGTTCTCGTGGCATTTTTTGCCAATCTGCGTTGGGGGGTGTTCGCCCACAACGTACCGGCCCGGGCACCCTCGTCTCACTACCAATTTGGTGGGCATGAGCGAGGGAGAAGGCACCATGAGTGGAACGATTCTGGCGCGGCGGCCAGCTGGACAGAGCGGTTCGCCGGCTACTCGCCGACGCGGGATCATGGGGGCGGTCGCGGCGCTGTTCGCGGTCCTTCTGACCCTGACGTTGGCGACGCCCGCGCAGGCGCTGTCGGGGTCCGGGTACAACAACACGCTGCCGTACCAGCAGGGGTGCGGTCGCGGGGCGTACGCCATCTCGTCCAAGGCGATCCTCGGCGGCACGGTGAGCATGGTCTACTCGCCGACCTGCCAGACGAACTGGCTCGAGTGGTACGGCCCGAACCGCTTCACGAGTAAGAAGATGTACCAGCCGGTTCAGACGGCCGCCGAGAACGACACTGCCGGCTGGTCGTACTCTCGCCAGGTCTACGCCCCGGGCGCGACTGTCGCTCGAGGAGAGATCTACGTGTGGGTCGACAACACCGGACGCAACGGCTCGCAGGCCTGGTCCGTGCGGTGCGGATCGACGTGCGAGTGGGTCCAGTTCAACTGATCAGAGCATGCTGCAAGCAGCCCCCGTCGACGAGCTCGGCGGGGGCCGCTTACGTTTTGAGTCGGATGCCGAGCTGAACGCATCGGCCTTACACAGAGGTCGTGTCTAGGGAGGGGCGGGTTCAACAGCAGCTGCCTCCTGGTGGTGCTGGCTACTCGCCGGGGGTTCGTGCGAGGTAGCGCCCATTCGTCCGAGCCGTCTAGGCGCTGCTTGCAGCACTGACCAGAGACGCGAACGAGCGGCTTGAACTATGGCTGATTATCGGGATCGAACATCCCGTCGGGTGGTGACTCGTAGGGCAGCGGCTCCCCCGGGAGATTCTCGTCCGTCGCGCCCGTGAACGGTCCTTCTGTAGACAGCAGGGCGGCCATGTGTGGCTCGGCGTGATTGATCCACCAGGCGCTGATCCCGAGCCCTGCGTCGAGGCGGGATGCTTCCCAGCTGCGCCAGAGCGCTTCGATGCGTTGCACTGCTTCATCGATGGTCCACCAGTCGGCGCGCCAGCGTCCGGTTCCCTGGCCCTTGGCGGAGACGCGGCGGCGGTACGTGTACCGCCAGTACTTCCGCAGCCACTCGTCCGCGGATCCGTAGACGAGGGTCGGGGCGGAGTCCTCTTCGAACGAGCGCTGCACGGCCGCTTCTGCGCGGGCCTGAATCAGCTCGACCCGTTCGGGCGTGAGCGCTCGTTCGAGGGCCTCTTTCGTCATCCCGGCGATGATCCCGGTGATGATGTCCGCGACCTCTCTCGCGGCGATCGTGTCGACGTCGAACGCGCCGAGCAGCGACGCAGCCGCGGTGTCGCTGTCCCCGTCGACGGCGGCCAAGAGGCCCGCAGCTTCCTGCACGTCTCCGCCCGCGAGCGGATCGTCGTCAGTCATGCTGCGCCTCCGTCCGCCGGGCGTCCTCGTTCTCCATCAGAGCCCGCATCGAAGCAGCGAGGTCGATCGCCGGAGCCGGCTCGACGGACGCAACGACCGGCTCGGCGCTGGTCACGACCGGCTGCGCGGCCGTCGCTACGACAGGAGTCGGCTCGGCGTCGCGTACTGGCGCGGTCGCGGGGTCGTGGGCGGCGATGGATGCCTTGATCGCTGCGACCTTCTCCTTCGCGCCCTCGTACCAGGGCACGGTGCGCAGAAGCGCGGCCCTGGATCCGGTGGAGAGCATCACGGCGCGGCCGCGGGGCATCGCTCCGAGCTCGTCCACGGTCAGGATCCGCTCGCGCTTCAACGCGATCGAGGTCGAGCGGACGCCCTTGTTGTAGCTGGCGGAGGTCGTTTCGCGGTCGTAGTCTCCGACGAGCTCGGAGACGTTCTGGAGGAAGTCGTTCTCCTTCACGCTGCCGAGGTAGAGGAACGCGTTCGACGCGCTCCACAGCTTCAACATGCCCTCCTTGCCGAACACGGCGACGCCCTGCGACCAGGACTGGAACACCGACATGATCGGGATCCCGCGGGAGCCGAAGTGCGAGTACAGGTCCGGGAGGTCCCGCCACCGGCACACGTTCGCGGCCTCATCGAGGATCCCGACGAGCGGCGTGCGCAGTCGGCCCCCGGGCGAGGTGTCGGCGAGGTCGGTCGCCGCCTCGAGAGTGGCGGCGGTGAGCGCGGTGACGAGGGGCCCGGCGGTGCCGGCGCCCTCCTTCGACAGGGAGTAGAGCGTGCCGGAGCCGCGAACGAACTCTGCCGCGTCGAACTGCGGCCGCGGGTCCGCGGTGCCGCGGGGGTTCACCCAGTCCGCGACCTGCGTGTTCTTCAAGCACGCCGCCATCTCCTGCGCGGTCGAGTAGACCGACCCGCGCAGCTTCTCGGTGGACTGGATGATGCCGAGCACCGCGTCGCCGGTCATCGGGTATCCGCCGGAGCGCAGCAGTCGCACCGGCTCCTCGTTGGTGACGTCGGTGAGCCACGCGAACACCTGGCTGATCGGCTTCTGCCCGACCGCTGCGGCGAGCAGCATGCCGGCGAGGAGGTTCTGTCCGGCGCCGTCGAAGAAGGCGTCCGTCTTCGCGTCCGTCGCCCGGGACCCCGAGGCGAAGTACTGCGCGAGTTTCGCGGCGCGCACGTCGTCAGTGACGTAGGACAGCGGGTTCCACCACCAGGTCGGGTCCTCGCGGGCGACGCGCTGCGGGTCGAACACCCACACAGGTCCGTCCTTCTCGCGGACGTCACGGGTCGCGTCGAGCACGTCGCGCTTGTTCGAGGTCGTGACGACTGCGCCCGGGGCGGCGATGATCGCCGGGATGACCAGCGACGTCGACTTCCCGACGCGGGGGCCGGCGACGACGGTGATCATGTCCTCGAACGAGGCGTAAAGCATCTTCCCCGTCGACACGAGCCGCCCCACTGGCACGCCGGGCGAGCCGTCAACACCCAGGCGCTTGGACTTCTTCATCGCCTCCTTGCTCAGCATCGGCGCCAAGTCTCGTTCGGTCGCCATGTAGCGGGCAGCCCGGTCGACGTTCGCGCGACCCTTGCGGCCGAGTGCCCTCATCCAGAGGAACCACAGAGCGACGAGGACGATGACGCCGCCGGCGGCCGCGGCGATCATCGTCGCGGACGAGGACCAGGTGACCGTGCCGCGGGCAAGCCCCGACAGGATCTCGAACGGGTCCGAGGGCAAGCCCTCGTTCACTCCGTCGAGCTTGGAACCGACCGCGACGGCCACCCATACGATGCCGATCGCAGCAATCGCCACGAGGGCTGCGCCGAGCATCAGGGCGTCGTTATTGGCCTTGCCAGGCTCGCGGCGGCGGTTGTTGGCGGTGGCGCTCATGCGGACTCCTCCGTGTAGAT
>NZ_PSWD01000025.1:0-50479 GCF_002931705.1 Rathayibacter sp. AY1C5 | reverse complement strand
TGCTGGTGCTGTTCCTCCTCGCCGGACGCCAGCTCATCGCAGGCATCATGAGCGGAGCGGTGAAGGGCTGAGGCCCGGAGACTCCCGCGGTCCGATGTCCCCCGACCCGGTCCCGCGGGAGTCTCCGGGCCTCAGCCCTTCACCGCTCCGCTCATGATGCCTGCGATGAGCTGGCGTCCGGCGAGGAGGAACAGCACCAGCAGCGGGATCACCGAGAGCACGGCGCCGGCCAGCACGATCGAGTAGTCGACGTAGTAGCCCGACTGCAGCTGCGCGAGCGCCGTCTGCAGGGTCGGGTTCGTGGGGCTGAGGACGATCAGCGGCCAGAGGAAGTCGGTCCAGGCCATCATGAACGTGAAGAGCCCGAGGATCGCCATCGCCGGTCGCGCGGCAGGGACCGCGACGGTGAGGAACGTCCGGAACTGGTTCGCTCCGTCCACGCGCGCCGCCTCGATCAGCTCGTCCGGGATCACGTCGACCAGGTACTGCCGCATGAAGAAGACGCCGAACGCGGTGACCAGCGTCGGCACGATCACGGCGCCGAGCGAGCCGGTCCAGCCGAGCTGCCGCATCAGGATGAACAGCGGGATGATGCCCAGCTGCGTCGGGATCGCCATGGTCGCGACGACTCCGATCATCAGGCCGTCGCGCCCGCGGAACCGCAGCTTCGCGAAGGCGTAGCCGGCGAGCGTCGAGAACGACACGACCGACAGCGTGATGATCCCCGAGACGATGACGCTGTTCAGCAGAGCCGTCCAGAACGGGATCGCCGTCAGCACCTGCGAGGCGTTGGCGAGGAAGTTGCCGCCCGGGACGAGCGGCAGGGTCTCGCTGCGGGTCGCGTTCGAGCCGCTCGCCACGACGAACGACCACCACAGCGGGTAGGTCGAGCCGAGGATGAAGGCGCTCAGCAGCCCGTACGTGAGGAAGCCGGGCCGGTCGACGCGGCCGGCGCGGGAGGCGCGGACGCGGCGCACCGGGAAGGCGGCGGAGGTGGCGGGGGCGGTCATCGCTCGCTCTCGTTCTGGCCGAGGCCGGTGGTGGTGAGCAGGGGGTCCGCGGCGGCGATCTCGTCGGCGGTCGCGGGGCGGGCGGAACGGCGCTTCGAGCGCTGCGAGATCCGGTTCTCGACGGAGGCGATCCGCCGCGAGATCGCGAAGTTCAGCAGGCCGATCAGCACGATCAGGAGGAACAGCAGCCACGCGATCGCGGCCGCCTCGCCGAAGTTCTGGCGGAAGAACGCCATCTCCCAGAGGTAGAGGACGGTGGTCTGGAACTGCCGGTCCGAGCCGCCGATGCCGCCGGCGTTCGACACGTCGAACAGGCGCGGCTCCGCGAAGATCTGCAGGCCGCCGATGGTGGCGGTGATGATCACGAAGATCAGGGTCGGCCGGATGCTGGGGATCGTGATCGAGCGGAAGCGGCGGAACGCGTTCGCTCCGTCGATCGCGGCCGACTCGTGCAGCTCGCGCGGCACGGCCTGCATGGCGGCGAGGAGGATGAGGGCGTTGTAGCCGGTCCAGCGCCAGTTGACCATCGTCGCGATCGCGACGTGGCTGGCGAGGCGGTCGTTCGTCCACTCGATCGGGCTGATGCCCACGAGGCCGATCAGATTGTTGATCAGGCCCTCCTGGTCGCTGAAGACGCTCGAGAAGATCAGCGCGACCGCGACCGGCGAGACGATGTACGGCAGCAGGACGCTCATCCGCCAGAAGGTGCTGGCCCGCAGCGCCTGGTCGAGGGCGGCCGCGAGCAGCAGCGCGACGGCGAGCTGCGGGATCGTGGAGAGCAGGAAGATGCTCAGCGTGTTGACGATCGAGTTCCAGAAGAAGCGGTCGCCGAGCACGGCCGCGAAGTTCGCGAACCCGACGAAGTCGCCCTGGCCCTGCAGCAGCTGCCAGTCGTAGAGCGACACGACGAGCGTGTAGACCAGCGGGAACGCTCCGGTGAGCGCGAAGAGCAGGAAGAACGGCGAGATGTAGAGGTAGGGCGAGGCCTTCACGTCGAAGCGGCTCGCGCGCTGGCGGAAGGTCAGCGGGAGTCGGGGCGCCGGGCGCCGCTTCCCCGCGGGGGGCGTCGCCGTGGTCGGCGGGGTGAGTGTGCTCGTCATGGCGCTCTCTTCGAGGTCGAGTCGGAGTCGGAGGGGATGCGGCGGGGCCGGAGTCTCTCGTGCGGCGGGGCCGGCCGGGAGGAGTCGCGGGCGGCGGGGCCGGAGAGGCCTCGGCCGGCGGGCGGCAGCGTTTCTCCCGTGCGGCGAGGTGGCCCGGGATGCGGGCGGCCCGGCCGCACGGGGACCGGGAGGTCCGGTGGCGGCCGGACCTCCCGTGATGGTGGGGCCTCGTCCCGGAGGGGTCAGCCCCCGGGCGTCGGCCCGACCGGATCAGTCGACGAGCTCGCCGAGGAGCTGGAGCGCCTCGTTCCAGCCCTCCTTGCCGTCGATCTCGCCGCGGTCGACCTTCTGCAGGACCGGTCCGAAGACGTTCTCCTGGATCAGCGAGTCGTCCGGGCCCTTGTACTGGGCGACGACGCCCTCGGCGCGCTGCGCGAGGATCGCGCCGGTCGGGGAGTCGTTCATGCCGGGGTCGGGAGCGGCCGCGGAGGCGAGCTCCTTCTGCGCGTCGAGGGTGCTCGGGAACGGTCCGGCCGCCTCGAACGCCTTCAGCTGCTGCTCCGGCTCGCTGAGCCACGACGCCAGCGCGGCGGCCTCGGCGGGGTGCTTCGACTGGGTCGGGACGGAGAGGAACGAGCCGCCCCAGTTGGCGGGGCCGCCGGGGAAGACGTCGGCGAAGTCCCAGCCGGTGGCCTCGGCGTTCCCGCCGCCGGCCTCGACGTTGCTCTTCAGCGTGCCGAACATCCAGCCCGGGCAGACGAAGGTGGCGAAGGTCTGGTCGGTGAACGACTTGCCCTTGTTCCAGTCCCACGCCTTCTGCGCGGCCGAGAGGCCGGAGGCGGTGGCGTCGGTCAGCTGGCCCCAGCGCTCCTCGAGCTCCGGGTTGCCCTCGACGTTCAGCTCGCCGTCGGAGGTGTAGTACCCCTCGGGCAGCTGGTTGACCATGGCGTTCCAGACGAATCCGGAGTGGTCGAACCAGGCCTTGCCGGTGGCGTCGTGGTACTTCTGACCGGCGGCGAAGTAGTCGTCCCAGGTCGCGTCCGGTCCGCCGAGCATCTCGGCGACGGCGGCGCGGTCGGTGGGCATGCCGGCGGCCTCGAAGGCGGCCGTGTTGTAGCAGAGGCCCTCGGGTCCGATGTCGGTGCCGTAGCCGATGACGCGTCCCTCGGGGTCGGTCGCCTGCTCGTACTTCCAGTCGACCCAGTCGGCCTTGCGGTCCTCGATGCCGTGGTCGCGCAGGTCGACGAACTGGTCCGAGACCTCCATGACGGAGCCGAGCCAGCCCTCCTCGATGGCGACGACGTCGGCGAGCCCGGAGCCGGCGGCGAGCTTGGTGAACGCGTCGGTCCGCGCGTTGCCGCCGGTGTCGATGTTGTTCGGGACGATGGTGATACCCGGGTTGGCGTCCTCGTACTCGCCGTAGAGCTCGTCGAAGCCCATGGCGTTGAACGTGGTGACGGTCAGCTCGATCTCGCCGCCCTCGGAGGCGTCGGATCCCGACGAGCATCCGGTGACGATCAGGGCGAGGGCCGAGGCGCCGGCGATCGCCGCGGCGATCCTGGTGCGTCGTGAATAGGGCACGGTCACTCCTTCGTGATGGTGGTGGGGCACCCCTGCGAGCGCTCTCACGCGTGCTGTTCCGCGTATGTGAGAGCGCTCTCACGAGGTGTGCGGCGAGCTTACGCACGCCCCCTCGGAGAGGTCAAGCGTTTTCGAGAGAGCGCTCTCATCGAATTGATGGTCCGCGCCCAGCCGCGCGCCTCCCCGCCGCCCTCGCCCCCGCGAGAACGCAGAAGTCGCGGTACTCGAACGCGAGTACCGCGACTTCTGTGGACTCATCGCCCCCTGCCGATCGAGTAGCGGCTACTCGACCAGCAGGGCCGCCCTCAGCCCACCAGCACCGCGAAGCCCTGCGCGGGCAGCTGCACGGAGACGGCTCCGGACGGCGACGTCTCGCTCACGAGCGCGCCGTCCTGCGAGTAGACGCGCAGCGTGCCGGAGCCGCCCGAGACGCCGATCGCCGTGGTGCGCACGCCGTCGGTGGAGTTGCGGATCAGCTCGGTGCGGCCGCCCTCTCCTCCGACCACGAGGCGCGTCACCAGCGGGCGCACCAGCAGCGCATCGAGGCGCGTCTGACCGCTCAGCGGGCGGACCTCGACGCTCGACGAGCCGGCCGGCACGGTGCGGCGGAGCTTCTCCGGGAGCAGCGCGCCCGACGCCTCCGTCATCCCCTGCGACCCGACGGTCGAGCGGAGCAGGTCGAGCGGGCGCTTGCCGGACGTCCAGACGCTCAGCGGCGTGCGCTCCGTGCCGCGCTGCGGCTGGTCGATGACGGCCTCCACCACGCGGTCCTGCGTGGACGAGCAGATCGGGATCGACACCGCGCGGCGCGGGTCGGTCAGCGAGAGGTACGAGCCGCTCCAGCCGGCCTCCCCGGTCCAGGACGACTCGGGCGTCACGACGGTGCCGCCGCGCGCGCTCTCCGCCTCGACCAGCGTCAGCCCGTCGCGCGAGCGCTCGGTGGCGACGGAGCGGGCGCGGTCGGCGACGTCCGGGTGTGCGTCGAGCGCCAGCATCGCCAGCAGGCCGTGGATGGTGCTCTCGGCTCCGCTGTTGCGGTTGACGGACCCGTCGGCCTGGACGCCGTCGAAGACGACTCCGGTGGCCGGGTCGTAGACCGGGGCGAGGCTGCGGTTCAGGCCGAAGAACCAGGCGCCCTGCACGGCCGCGAGGTCGGTGAAGGCGCTGGAGCCGGTGGCGTCGGCCAGGGCGAGCGAGTTCTGCAGGCGGGAATCGGCTCCGTAGGCGATCTGCACGCGGTCGGTCGGAGTCGGGTTCCAGCCGTTGTCGGGGCCGCCGGCGGTGAGCAGCTCCGGAGCGAAGCGGGCGCCGTCGACGAGCGCGGGCTCGAGGAGGGAGGAGTCGTCGAGCGCCGCGGACGAGGCGGCGAGTCCCCCGGCCATCTGCGACGACCAGGAGTGCCAGAGCGTGCGCGACTTCGTCCACGGCAGGATCGCGCCGTACGGCCAGGCGGTGGTGTCCGCCTCCGTCGTCGTGGTGCGGGCGTAGGCGGCGACGCCCTCGGCGAGCTGGGCCGTGCTCGTGCGCACCGCGGAGTCGTCGGGGGCGGCCTCGAGGTAGGCGGAGAGGCCGAGCAGCGCCTCCGAGGTGGCGTCGGCGCCGTCGACGATCAGCCAGGCCGGCACCTGCACGCCGTCGGCCTGCGCGTACTCGCCGTAGCGGGTGAGCACCTCGCGGTCGACCGCCGCGACGCCGAGGCGCAGCCGCTCCTGCAGGAAGGCGGCGAACTCCGGATCCGTGTCGCGGAACGCCGCGTAGCCCTCGCCGAGCGCCCAGAGCGTGCGGGCGAGCCAGTAGCTGTCCTCGGAGTCGCTCGGATCCGGCAGCTCGACCGGCTCGGCGCTCGCATTGAGCTCCCCGTCGGTCTGCATCCAGAGCACCACGTTCCCGGCGTCGTCGCCCTCGGTGGTCTGGAAGTAGGCGAGGGCGCGGAGCGTCTCGAAGGCCTTCTCGCGGCTCTCTGTCGAGCCGGTCTGCTGCCAGTGGCGGAGGTAGACGACCGCGGCACGCGAGATGTCGTCGGTGTTGAAAGCACCCTGCTCGTAGTCGCCGGTGGCCGGATCGAGGCGGCCGCCGCCCACGCGCTCGAAGGCGCCGCCGTCGCGGGCGTCGGCGTAGGTCCACGGCATCACCAGGGTCGGCTCCTCGTCGAGCCGGTAGGTGGTGTGGCCGGGCTCGGGCACCGGAGTGGCGGTGTCGAGGAGGAAGTCGAGGTGCGCCGTGTTCGTCAGCGGCTCGGCCGCCTGCGCGGAGGTCGCGCCGAGGGCGAGGCCCCCGACGGTGAGGGCGGCGGCGGCCAGCACGGCCGCCGATCTGGTGAGCGTGTTCGTCATCGAACTCTCCTTGGGTGGGGTGCGGGGGCGGATCTCGATAGGCCCGCGATGCGGGCGGCTCGATCAGCGGGAGGCGCCGGTGGACTCGATCAGCGGAGTCAGCCGTCTGTGCGGACGAGGCGGGCCGCGCCGATCTTCGAGTCGGCCATGCCGTAGAAGACGTAGTGCTGCCCGTCGATCTCCTCGATCGCCGTCGGGAAGACGACGTTCGGGACGATCCCGCTGCGCTCCTCCTCCGTCTCGGCCTCGAGCAGCGGCTCGGCGGTGCGCGCGATCACCCGCGAGGGGTCGTCGCCGTCGAGGAGGATCGCTCCGGCCGAGTAGTTCACGTGCTGCTGCTGCGCGAAGGCGCTGTCGATCACTCCGGTCACCCCGTGGTGGATCAGCAGCCACCCCTCGGGCACGCGCAGCGGCGCGGGGCCGCCGCCGACCTTCAGCTCCTCGAACGGGAACTCGGGGCCCGCGAGGAACCGGTGCCGCGTCCAGCGCGTGAGGCTCGCCAGGTCGCGGTCGACCTCGTCCACCGGCACGTAGCTGATCCAGATGCTCTGCCGCGGGTCCTCGATCCCGGCCGGGAGGCGCACGCCCTCGCCCGGCCGCGTCTCGCCGAGGTCCCACATCGGCCGGTGCAGCACCGCGAACGAGCGGGTGCCGTCCGGTGCGGCGACGATCTCGGGGAAGAACACGCAGTCCTTGTTGTGGAACAGGCCCAGGTCGATGTCGAGAGCGTCGTCGTAGGCGAAGGTCACCGGGCCCAGGCGCCTCCAGTCGCGGAGGTCCTCGGACACGGCGAGCGCCGTCCGGGGCCCGAGCGGCCCGTAGGCGACGTACGTCATCACGTGCAGGCCGAGCGCCTCGATGAAGGTGATCCGCGGATCCTCCACACCGGCGTTGTGCGCGCCGCGCTCGAAGCCGCGGTCGGGCGCGAGCACGACGCCCTCGCGCTCGACTCCGACGGGCACGCCGCCCTCGACGACCACGCGGGCGAGGCCCACTCGCGAGACGTTGCCGGCGGCGACCATCCGGGGCAGGAGGTAGAGCTCGCCGTCGGGTCCGCGGCCGCTGCCGGGGTTGAGCACACCTTCGGCTTCGAGGGCGTCGCCCGGGGCGGGCTCCATCACGACGCCGACGCGCTCGAGACGGTAGGGGACAGTGGTGAGGGTGGGAGACATGGTCAGCCTTTCACTCCGGATCCGAGATCGGTCGAGACGAAGTAGCGCTGGAACACGATGAACAGCACCACGACGGGCGCGGCGAGCACGACGGCTCCCGCGAGGATCGCCCCGAACGGGTTGTCGGTCGACGACGCCACGTTCGAGATGTAGTTGGCCAGGGACACGGCGAGCGGCTGCAGCGACGCGTCCTTGGTGATGAGGAACGGCCAGAGGAACTCGTTCCAGGGGCCGATGAAGGTCAGCAGCACGGCGGTCACCAGCGCGGGCCGCACCAGCGGGAGCGCGATGGTCCACAGCAGCTTCAGCTCGCCGGCGCCGTCGATCCGGGCCGCCTCGAACAACTCCTTGGGGAGCTGCAGGAAGTACTGCCGGAAGATGATCACCGCCGTCGAGTTGATGGCGAACGGCAGGATCATCCCGAGGTGGCTGTCCGCGAGTCCGTAGTCGCGCGCGATCAGCACGTAGAGCGGGATCTGCAGCAGCTGGAACGGGATGACCTGCACCAGCAGGGCCAGCGCGAACACCGCGTTGCGCCCCCGCCACTGCAGCATCGCGAGCGCGTAGCCGGCGAGGACGCCGAAGAACACCGTGCACAGCAGCACGCCGCCGGTGAAGATCCCGGAGTTGACCAGTCCGGTGAGCAGGCTGATCCGCTCGTTCACGTTGACGTAGTTGTCGAGCGTGAGGTTGCCCGGCTCCGGGATCGCTCCCGCCAACGTGGGGTCCGGATCCGTCTGCAGGGAGCCGACGATCATGTAGTAGAAGGGGAAGAGGAAGACGATCGCGCCGATCGCGAGCACGACTCCGCGCAGGATCACGGCTCCGCGGCTGGAGCCGACGGGGCGCCTCCGCGGGGCCGTCTCCGGGGCTGCGGCGGCGGGCACGGCCGAGGCGGCGCCTCCGGCACTGGACAGGGTGCTCATGAGTTCCTCTCCCCCGCGAAGCGGTTCTGCAGATAGGCGATGACCAGCACCAGCAGCACCAGGACCACGCCGATGGCCGAGGCCACGTCGGGCTGCCCCTGCTGGATCCCGAGCTGGTACATCAGCAGCACGGGCGAGGCGGACGCGCCGTTGGGGCCGCCTCCGCCGGTGAGGAGGTAGGGCTCGGTGAAGAGGTTCGCACCGGTGACGGTCGACACCAGCAGCACCAGGAGGGTCGCGGGCCGCACGCTGGGCACGGTCACCGACCAGAACTGGCGGATGCGTCCGGCGCCGTCGGTCGACGCCGACTCGTAGAGCTCCTTCGGCACGTTCTGCAGCGCCGCCAGGTACAGCAGGATGTAGAACCCGAGCTGCTTCCAGGTGACGTAGAGAGCGATGATCGGCATCGCGAGCTGCTCGTTGATCAGCCACGACGGGTTCGGCGCGAGCGGCCCGAGGAGGCTGTTGACCAGCCCGTTCCCGTTGAAGAGGAACAGCCAGACGCCGACGACCGCGACGCTCGCCGTGACGTAGGGCACGTAGAAGCTGACGCGGAGGAACGTCCGCAGGTGCACGACCTTGTCGAGCGCCGCGGCGAGAAGCAGCGAGAGCACGACCGTCAGCGGCACGTTGATCACCAGGAAGATCCCGATGTTGCCGAACGAGCGGATGACCTGCGGGCTCGAGAACGCCGTGACGAAATTGTCGAGGCCGACGAACGGCCGCTCCACCTGCACGCCAGGGGCCGCGAAGAAGAAATCGTGGAACGCGATCCAGACCGAGTAGACGACCGGGAACGCGAAGACCGCGAGCACGAAGAGGAGGTAGGGGCTGCCGAACAGCAGCCCGAGGGGCTGGGGCCCGAGGACGCGGTGCAGGAGGCTCCGCTTCCCCGGTGCCCCGGCCGGCGCGGGCCGGCGGGTGAGGGTGGTCACGGCCGGGTCACTGCTGGCCGGCGAGCCCGGTGACGGTCTCGGCCGCTCCGTCGAGCGCCGTCTTCACGTCGCCCTCGCCGAAGATGACCGTCTTGCCCCACGCGTCGCGGATCGCCTGCAGCATCTGCACGGTGTTCGGGCCCGACGGCACCTCGATGGTGCGGCTCGCCTGGTCGCCGAAGCGCTGGTAGGCGGGGTTCGCCTCGAAGTAGTCGGCGTAGGTGGTCTGCAGGTCGGTGCGCAGCGGCATCTGGCCGGTGGTCTCGAGCAGCGAGCGGTCCTGCTCCTCGCTGGTCGCGAACTTCAGCACCTCCCAGGCCGTGCCCTTGTTGGCGCAGGCGGAGTAGAGGCCGACGTTCTTCGCGTCGCTGAAGGTCCAGGTGTCCTCGGCGGGCGTGCCGTCGGGGGTCGGCACCGAGACGGAGCCCCAGTTCAGGTCGTCGTAGACCGAGACCGCCCACGGGCCGACGATCGACATCGCGGCCTGGCCGTCGGCGAAGGCGTCGCCCTGGTACTGCTCGCGGCCGGCGAGGCCCTGGTCGTAGAGGCTCTTCCAGAAGTCGGCGACCTCGTAGCCCTCGTCGTCGGCGAAGGTGGCCTTGCCGTCCTCGACGAGGCTCGTCCCTCCGGTGGCCGCGGCGTAGAGCGGCATGAAGTCGAACTGGGTCTGGAAGAACTCGCTGGTGGGCGCGGGCTGGATCGCGGCGGGCGCGGCTCCGGACTCGACCAGCGTCTTCGAGGTGGCGAGGAAGTCGTCGTAGGTCGACAGCGACGGGTTCTCGGGGTCGAGTCCCGCCTTCGCGAAGAGGTCCTTGTTGTAGAAGATGACGACCGGGTTGCTCTTCCACGGCATCTGGAAGTAGTCGCCGTCGGCGTTCTGGTACTGCTCGGCGAGGTCGCCGCTGCGGGTCTCGATGTAGTCGGCGCCGCCGTCGAAGCTCGAGAGGTCGACGAGTCCGCCCTGGCGCTCGAACTGGCCGACCGCGCTGGGGGCCGTGTTGAAGACGAGGCACGGCGCGTTGCCGGCCGTGATCGCGGCTCCGATGACCTCCTCGCTGCTCTTGCCCGCGGGGATCTCCTGTCCGGTGATCTCCTCGTCCGGGTGGTCCGCGTTCCAGGCGTCGACCATCGCCTTGCCCCACTGCACCTCCTGCTCGTTGTTCGAGTACCAGATGGTGATCGGGCCGGTGGCGGTGAGGTCGGTCGACGCTCCGCCGCCGCCGCTGCAGGCGGTGAGGGCGAGGGTCGCGAGGGAGGCGGTGGCGATCCCGGTCAGCCAGCGTCTCGTCGTCGAGGGGGCCATGGTGTTCTCCTTGTCCGGCGTGCGCGACGGTGCGCACGCGTCTTCAGTGGGTCGACGGCCGCGGAGGAGCGGTCGAGTGGCGCACCACGAGCCCGGCGGGCTCGAGGTCGACGTCGGGGGCGCTGCCGGAGTCGATGAGGTCGAGCAGCGTGCGGGCGGCCTCCTCGCCCCAGCGCGCGGGGCGCGTGCGGGCCGAGGTCAGCGACGGGTAGACGTGGGCGGCGATCTCGGAGTCGTCGAAGCCGGTCACCGAGAGGTCGTCGGGGAGGCGCAGCCCGCGGGTGTGCGCGACGCCGAGGCCGGCGATGGCCATGGGGTCGTTGGCGTAGACGATGGCGGTGGGTGGGGTCTTTTGATCGAGGAGTCGCTCCGTGGCCTCGGCGCCCTGCTGCGGGCTGAAGTCGGTGGCGAGGGGGGTGGTGGGCTCGAGGCCTGCCTCCGTGCAGGCCTTCGTGAAGGCGTCGCGGCGGCGGGAGGAGTGGAGCAGGTGGTCCGGCCCGGCGACGTGGGCGATGCGGCGGTGGCCGAGCCCCGCCAGGTGCCTGACGGCTTCCGTGATCCCGGCGGAGTCGTCCATCACGACGGCGGGCGAGGTGGAGCCGTCGAGGCAGCCGAGAGTGACGGCGGGGAGCTGGAGCTCGGTGAGGAGTTCCGGGCGGGAGTCGTCCTTGCGGAGGTCGGTAAGGAAGACGCCGTCGACGCGGCGGTCGGCAGCGAGCGTGCGGTAGACGGCCTCCTCGGAGGCGCCCGGGTTGACGACGCTGAGCACCAGCACGCGGCCGCGCTCGGCGAGTACGCGCTCGACGCCCGAGATGAAGGAGGGGAAGAACGGGTCGGCCGCGATGACCTCGGGGTCGCGCGCCACGACGAGGCCGACCGCGAACGAGACGCTGGTGGAGAGGGAGCGGGCCGTGAGGCTGGGCCGGTAGCCGAGCTCGGCGGCGACGCGGAGGATCCGCTCGCGGGAGTCGGGCGAGACGCCCGGCCGGTCGTTGAGAGCGAACGAGACGAGGGCCTTGCTCACGCCGGCCTCGCGTGCGACGTCGAGGATCGTCGGTCTGCCCGCCATGGGAGCTCCTTCGCTCGTCGCCGCGTCTGAACCGGTTTTGTAAACCGGTTCAGAGCACCGTAGCAGGGAGGCGGGCGGAGGAGAAGAGGGAGATGGATGAGGCGGTGCACGTGCCACCTGGAGCCCGTTTCCCGCCTGTCCCCGGTGCTGGGACGTGCACGCGTCGGCCGGTCGCTACGGTGACGGGCACCTGTGTCTGGGCGCCCGGGATGGCCGCCGAGCGAGTGGTTCCAGGCCGCTCACGGAACCGTCGTACGGCGGAGTCTGAGAGCCCTCCGCGACCATGCTCCGGCCCGTCAGCCCGGTGCTGGAGTGTCCCGGTGCCCGGTGACTCCGCAGGCACTCCCCCGACCCGAGAGAGAGAACGATCATGGTCCGCCCCCACACCGCCAGCCGCACCACGAGCGAGCAGCGCACCGAGCACGCCGAGCAGTACTCGGCCGGAGCGCGCTACGCGTCGGAGGCGTTCGGCACCTTCCTCCTGGTCGCCGGCGGCGTCGGCACCGCGGTGTTCGCCTCCGCCTTCCCCGACTCCGGCAACGCGCTCGGAGTCGGCTTCCTCGGTGTCGCCCTCGCCTTCGGCCTGACCGTGATGGCCGGCATCTACGCCGTCGGCCACATCTCCGGCGGCCACTTCAACCCCGCCGTCAGCGTCGGCCTCGCCATCGCCGGCCGGACCGAGTGGAAGCACATCCCCGGCTACATCGTCAGCCAGATCCTCGGCGGACTCGTCGGAGCCGCAGTGGTCTTCCTCGTCGCTGCGGACGGGCCCGCCGGCTACCTGGCCGCCGCCCGCGACTCCGGCTTCGCCTCCAACGGATACGGCGCCGCCTCCCCCGGCGGCTTCGGCCTCGGCGCGGTGATGCTGACCGAGATCGTCCTGACCGCCGTCTTCGTCGCCGTCATCCTCTCCGTCACCGTCAAGAGCGAGTACAAGGCCGTCGCGCCGCTGGCCATCGGCTTCACGCTGACGCTCGTGCACCTGATCAGCATCCCGGTGAGCAACACGTCGGTGAACCCGGCGCGTTCGATCGCCGCCGCGGTCTTCGCGGGGCCGGATGCGCTCGGGCAGGTGTGGGTGTTCCTTGTCGCGCCGATCGTGGGCGCTGCGATCGCGGGGGTGGGGACGAAGATGCTGAACCGGCGGAAGTAGGGGGGCGGAGGGGCCTGCCGGGATGGGCGCGTGCCTCCGGACGAGGGAACGCCGACGCTCTCGACCCACCTAGGAGGAGAGCCGACTGAAGGCGCGCTTTCTCAGCCTGGTCCCAGAAGCAAGTGGAGCGGTCGACGATTGGCTTGGCCCGTCGAAGGGCCAGAAGAGGACTGCGTGTCCGCCCTCGGCTCCTTCGAGGAGCATCGTCTTCCCGAATCGTTCAACCGCGATCTTGCTCCCCCGAGGCAGCCTCGCCGGAGACCTGCCGATGGTGCACCCCTCCGGCGACGAGCGCGTCGAGTCGCACCCGAACGCAACGAACTGCCGTTCGTGCGTCGGCAGACAACCCGCCGTGGCGCGGCTCCGCCTCGGAAACTCCCTCCGATACGTAGAGCGAGACGTCCCGCTGCGAGACGCCTTCCTGAGACGGGCACGCACGCGAGACCCGGTGAGCCCCTTCGAGTTGCAGGCGAAAGCGACCGCGTATCCTAGCAACTTAATGACTTTTACCACACCAACACGTAGCGTCGGCATGCACTCGGACGCATTCGAACGAATGCTCGACTGAACCGCGAAAGGCGATGTGAGCGTCAACGTCGTGGACCAAATTGCAACTCCGACCGAGGAAGCCGTCTCCATCGCCTTCCTCACCGTCGGCGACGCGGCCGCAGCCGGCTTCTCCTCCCCCGCGCAGGACTACCTCGACGGCTCGCTCGGCCTCAACGCAACCTGATCTGAGACGAAACGTCGACGTCCGACGCATACGCGTCCGGCGAGAGCATCCAGCAGTGCTAGGCGAAGTTCGGTGCACTTCGCTACTGCGCACGGCGCAACGCTGGCGAACGGGAGAATTCTTCACGGTTCAACGAAGCCATCGGCGCTGCTGAACAGGAGGGCATTGAAACCTACGAGATCTGCGACTACGCGGCCAATCAATATGACATCGATCTCTAGCTCCGCTCTTTGCCCCGGTCACGCCGCCGACGCTCAACCCGACAGTCCGAGACAGCTTAGAACCCCTCTTAGCCTGTTGAGGGACTGCAGGCCAGGCCGTGAGGGGCCGAATGATGGCTGCCATGCCGAGGGTGGCCTGGCGCGGAGTTCGTCGCCGAACTTGGCGACGACGGCGTCAATTTCGTTGGCTCGACAACGGCGAGGCGTGGGCGGGAAAGGCGGAGCCATACTCTCGCACCGCATTCCGTCATGCCATAGGTGTGCGGACCGGTGAGGGACCGGGTTCCGTAGATTGCAACATGAGTTCTCGATGCCCTGGCGGATGCCGCGTGAGTCGTACGGATTCGTTGCCTGCGCTGGCCTCCCTCGGCGAGCTACTCTGAAGGGACCCCACTCCACACTGAAGGGACCCCCGCATGGACCGGACTCCTCGGCGTGATGACAGCCTTGTCGTGCCCGCGAACTTCATCCGCGCCGTCCGAGAATCGGGCTACGTGAGCGTATCGAGCGCTCTTGCCGAACTCATCGACAACTCCCTACAGGCGCGCGCGACGCTGGTCGACATCCGGGTCGACCGGGACGCGGACCGCAACCTGCCCCGGATCAGCATCGAAGACAACGGCGGCGGCATGGACACAACAGAACTGGCAGCATGCCTGCGCTTCGGGGGCTCGTCGCGGTTCGACGCACGCGATTCCTTCGGCAGGTTCGGGATGGGGCTTCCCGCCGCGTCCCTTAGCCAGGCGCGACGAACCGAGGTCACCGCTTGGCGGCCGGGATCTGCCGCGCAGTCTGTCACGCTCGACATCGATGCTGTCGTGGCCGGCCGCCCCGCCAATCTAACCCCGGCGCCAGGCGCGGTCGGCCAGTCGCCCTCGGGCTGCCGAGTGGTCTGGCACGACTGCGACCGCATCGAGTACCAGCGCCTGGCATGGCTGGAACGCGCGCTTCACAAAGACCTTGGACGAATGTTCCGCCGCTTCCTCACCGGCACGTTCACGCTGCGGATCAATGGCAGTCAGGTCGAGGCGTTCGACCCGACCATGAGGTCGACGACAATCAGTGGGCACACCGCGCGGCTGGCATTCGAACCGCTCCGGTACGAGATCGCGACTCACACCAAATCGACCAGTAATGTCACGGTCACTTTCACCATGCTGCCGGTCGCGCAGTGGCACAGCCTCGACAACACCACCAAACGCCGCCGCGGCATCGTCGGAGGCGGCGGCGGCGTATCGATCCTCCGCGCGGGGCGAGAGATTGCGAACGGCTGGCACCTGATGGGCGGCAAACGCAAGGAGAACTACGACGACTGGTGGCGATGCGAGATCGAGTTCCATCCGGCCCTTGATGAGCACTTCGGCATCACCGTCAACAAGCAGGGGATCCGCCCCAGCGCAACGCTCCGAGAAGCTCTCGAGCCAGAGCTCGAATCTGTCGCACGCATCCTGAACGCCAGGGTGAGGCAGGCATTCGAAGAGGTAAAATTCGAGGCCGCTGTTCAAAGTTCTTGCCGGATCGCCGGTGCAGCGGATGCAGATCTGCCCGTGATCCGCTCCGACGGGCGTGTTCACGGTGCGCTGAGCTACCGCCTGGGCGCTAACCAATTGACCGGAGACTCGATGTTCGACCTGACACTGCGGCAACGCCTCCTCGACGTCACAATGAACACCGATCACCCGGGCTACGCCGCGTTGTACCGACCCCTGCAGGAGATGGGGGATGCCGCCACGCCGGTACGCACCGCCCTCGACCTGCTCCTGCTGTCTTTCGCACGATCCGTTGCCGCCGCCGGACCGCACCAAGAGGACTACCGCAGCCTGTTGCGGGAATGGGGCACCACATACGGGCGGATGCTGGAGAAGTCATGACCGACGAGGACGAGACAAAGTTCGTCAACATCTCCCTCCCGACCGGAACATCACGAACTGAACGTGAGGGATTCCTCCGTCTCTGCAAGGCGCTCTCCACCGCCCACCTGGATCCCCGGCGGCCCGTGGTCCGAGAGCGCCTGTTCGTGGAGGCGAAGATCACCAATCTCTATAATCGCCCCACGCTCGGCGCGGCTGCGCACACCCTCATCGACCTCGTCGAACAGGGGTGGACACTCAAGCTGCACCAGCACGGGCCGCTGCTCATGCCACCTCTCCCGCATCCCGATCCCGAGACGGAGAAGGCCCGCATCCGTCGCCAGGAGCACCTTCGACGTGACCCCCAGCTCCGCCAATCAAGCGTGCGCCGATTCATCGAACGCATGGAAAAGCCCAGCGAGCATGCGGGTGGACTGGTATCGATCTTCAACCTGATGCGTGATGGTCGAGAGCTTGCGGACGCGCTAGAGACCGCGGACGACCCGAGCGCCGTGATCCAGCCGTACGTGCAGATCGTCGACAGCGGCGAATGTGATTACACCGGACTTGCCCTCCACGACGTCTGGCGGTACTTCCGGCACACCTGGTCCAACGCGTACTTCACCGTCCCGGGACGGTCAATGCCGATCCTGGTCCGCGATGCCGCCACCCCGCACCATGCGGTCATCGGGCTCGCCGCTGTATCCAGTCCAGTCGTTCAGATCGCCGAACGCGACCAGTGGATGGGGTGGGACACTGACGCTTTCCTCGAGGCGACCCGCGAAAGGCCAACGCAGAAGGTAGCGCAATGGCTTTCCTCTCGCATCGAAACGCAACTCCGCGAGATCTATGTCGAGGATCTGCTCAACGACGACGTCCTCCAGCCCACTGCGCTTCAGCAGCCCACCCCCGAGGCCGTCGCGCTGCTGCGCGCCGACGCTGAACGACACCGGCAGAAGCACCACCGCACGCCGATGCGTGAGGTACGACAAATCGGGCGAGACGATTGGACCGAACGAGCCCTCACTCCCCTTTTTCGCAGCAAACGGGCAACGGTGCTTGCGGACACCCTGGAGAGTGCCCTCGCCCTGCACCCGTACCTGAAACCTACGCCGACCGCCGCAGGTCTCGCCGCGGCGCTGAAGGACACCAAGGCGAGGACGCAGGTCCGTCGGCTGGTGCGTCGCGCACGCGGCGAAAGGGTGGGCACGGTGATCGCGGACCTTACGGTTTGCGGAGCGGTGGCGCCCTACAATGCGTTGGCTGCCGGAAAGCTTGTCGGAGCGTTGGCGGTTTCCCCGAAAGTGATTTCCGCCTACCGCGCCAAGTACTCACGGCCCAGCGAAATTGCGTCCGCTGTGGCCGGGCGAGGCCTCGAACGCGAATCGCGTCTTTGCTTCATCAGCACCACCTCGCTGTACGGCAGTGGATCCAGTCAATACAACCGGCTGCGGTGGCCAGCCGAGGTGATGGGCGGGCCGAGCGGCGAGCAGATCAGCTTTCATCAACTCGGGCGCTCCCGGTCCTTCGGCACGTCGCAATTTACGGATGAAACCGTCGACGCGCTCGTTCGACTGTCCCGATTGCAAGGCGCAACAGTTCGAGTCAACAGCCTGTTCGGTGAGGGTGTCAGCCCGCGGCTGCGGAAGGTTCGGCTTGGCCTTGCTGCGCTTGGATGGTCAAGCAACGCACTTCTCAAACATGGCAGGGAAAGAATCTTGTACGGGGTGCGGCTCGTCGAGAATCTACGTGACTACTCGCTCGGCATCGACACGGAACCCCGTTATCTCGTGGACCCCGAGCAGGTGGACGCGCCAGCCGCGGTGGCGCAGTGGTGGTTCGAACGCTGGGGGCATCGCCGTGCCGGTCAAGCCGCTGTCGCTGAGTCGATGCGCGCACACCGCTTAGTGCGCCCTCTCCGGCACGGCGCGCGCGTGTCACTTCCCGACATCGAAGATGCGCCGTCCGAGTACACCCCGCCGGCGACTACCCAGTAAGCCTGACTACAGCAACACCATCGGTATGATCTCGGAACTGCTGGTCATTGAGGCAATCAAGGCATCTGGCTCATCAGGGTCGATGGTGCGTTTCACACCCAGAATTCTCACCCGCTCACCGACTGGCAAAGTGAACGACGGGCGGGGCGTACGCAAGAGCAGATCGCTGCCAGTGCGCCTCTCCCGCAGCACCCAACTTTTCACGCCGTGCTCGCGCAGCACCGTCCCTTCCACGTCGTACCAGTCGCCGTCAGCAACATCTATGGTGTTGAAGGTGCCACGTTCCCAGTACGCGTCGCAGATGCCGCGCACGTCGCACGTGCCGCACTGCTCCCCCACAACGGCCGCCGGCCGGTAAGCGTCCACCATCGCGTCGGCGCGACCGACCCTGGTGGTCACCTCCGCGCGGAATTTCGCAAGTTCTACTTCTGTTGGGACGGCGACCACCACATCCCGATGCGGGTAGGCGGCAACCAGCGCGGTCACGGGGAGAGCGTCGGGATTGCTCTCGCTATCATCCGTCCACAACAGCGCATAAAGCCGGAGCTGGTCGCGGTGCGCCGGGGCCTCGGCGCCCGTCTTGGAGTCTGTGATCTCCGCGCCGTCGGCGTCGACGCTCAGCACGTCGACGCGACCTTTTACGCGCAGGTTCACGGCCACCAGTTCGCGTTCGGAGTGGGTGCCTCCGCGGACCGCGTAGCGCTTCGCACGTTGGCTGGTCGGCGCATCGGCCGACGCTGACGTGGGATGCGGGTGCAGCGTCATACGGTTTAAGTAACTCTGGATCTGTTCTCGCGCCTCCGGCAGCCAGTCTGAGAGGGTTCGGTCGACCTGCTCCCGCCGATCCGCGCTGATCCGAGGGTTGCCATCTAGTCGTCGTAGATGTTTTTCGAGGATGCGCTGCGCAACAGCCGTATAGCCGCCGAGATCTCGCAGCGTCGTGGCGGCGCGGCGGTCCGCGGCGAGACGCAACCCGCCGCAACTAGTGCGACGATGGTCTGCAGTGCCCCGTGCACTACGTCACCCTTCATCGCTGGCATATTCGGCAACCGCCGGTACCCGTATTGCGCCCACAAATCCGGGTAGTACGCCCGTGCCAGGGCGAATCGTCTCGGGCAGGTTCAGCCTCCTTCAATGAGGAGTAGCTCCACATTGCAGGTGCGGCCGGTAGGAACGCCGGACCATGGCTGGTACCGGTGTCGTAGCGTCTCGTCTCGTTCAATTCAGCCAACGCAGCACCTGCTGGCTCGCGACGGGCAGGTTTCGTGTGACGACGATGTCGTCGATGGGGTGAATCGGTACCCCGCCGAGTTCCTTCGCATCCCGTAGTTCCCGCGTAGGCGGAGTGTCCCGGGTCAACGGGCTCTGAATGTAGAAGATGCGGTCACCACCGTTTCCGCGCGCGAGGATCGGGGCAGTGACCAACCCAATCCCTGGGATGAGCACTGGTTCGTTTTTTAGGAACTTGACGCCCGCGATGTCACGGCTCTGCAGGTCGGCGAGGACCTTGTCGATCGACTGGTTAAGCCGCACCTCGTTCAGCACCGGGCTGGTGCCGTCAAGGACATAACGCAACAGCGCGGCACCAATCTGCCGATCGAGCAGGCTGTGCTCGAATCGATTGCGGAAGCTGCGCAGGCACCGGTAACAAGAGGCGTCACAGTGGGCCGGGCAACGCTCCAGCCGGTCCAGTGCTTTCCGGAAGATCGATTCCCCGTACGTTTGCACCCGCCGCGTGAACCCGGCACCGCCGGCGAGCGTGTCGTACAGGTAGATCTCCGCCTCTTGCCCGTGGTTGCCCCCCGGTGTCAGCGCGGGGCGGTACTCGGCCTGCAACTCTCTCGCGTCCACGTCGAGTTCACCTGTCGCGGCGATTGTGAGCGCTTCCGCGACAGTCCGAAGCGCCACCTGCGTTGATAGGAGTTCCGGGCGCAGGGTGAGTGGCTTGTCGACGCTCAACCGCACGAGCAGCACATCGGAGATGAAGTCGGTGCCCAGCACAAGACCCTTCGTTGAGCCCGATCCTTGGCACTCCTGTTCACGCTCGTCGGGGAAGGGCTTGGTATGCGGGCCGGCGACGATGCCTGTCGCACCATGGCTCGGTTCGATCAGACCGCACTTCGTGCAGTACGTATAGCCCTCGCCACGCGGACCGGTGTTAGTGACCAGCAACGTGTCCCGCCGGTAGGTCTGCTCGAGGCGGGGTGTGACGTGGTCCCAGGCTTCTTCGCCCTCCGGGCCTGCAGCGACCAGTTTGGCGCGCGTGGCGTAACTGTTCGCCGGCGCGTCGTCCGGGCTGGTCCCGGGATCGTCGTTAGTGCGGTGAGCGAACCCGGGCGGTCGCATCCAGTTCATCGCTTTGCCGAATTTGCCGGGCGCGCCGCACGCGTCGCACTCACGCTCCTCGCCGCGCCGGGCCTGGTCTGCCGGGATGTGCTTGGCGTAATGGCACACCTGGCATTCGAAGTAGAGCATCTTGTCGCGCCAGGCTTGAGCTCGTTCTTTGTGCATCGGCGCGTAAATGGCTCCGGAGGTCCATTCTTTATTGTCGATCCACACCACCTTGCCGGGCGCGTACTGGGTCAACGCGACCGGCAAACCCTGGCTCGGCGCATACCGGAACTCGGTGTGGAACCGTTCAGACTTGGCGCGGTCGAACACGTGGAACGCCACCACATCGGTCGGGAACGCGTACCTAGGCAGCACCCCTTTATAGAGGAGGCGATCGAGCAGATTCGACTGACTGCGCTGCTCGGTGGGCACCTCGGCGCCGTCCTCGCCGGCATCGCCGTCCTCGATCACGACCTCTTGTGGGGCGGCGTCGCCGTCTTCCGGTTCGGGCAGATTCCCGTCGACTTCCAGGTCGAGCGCGTCATCGATCGCCTCGAGTGTCGCCGTGATCAGGCCGTCGAGGAGACGCAATCGGTCCGGTGCGGTCAGCTCCGCCGGCAGCCACGACGCGACGTCGTCCCTCAGCACGGTCTCGTGCTCTATCAGCCACTCTTCGAAGTCGGTTCGGTTCAACGGTGACGTGGTGCTTACGAACCCGCGGACGGTGCCGAGTACTTCGAATAGTTGCGGCTGATCCTCCGGGTCGATCGTGGGCAGTCTGTCCTGGTTGTACCGCTGCAGCAGGTATGCAACGACATGACGCCGCGCAATCTCGTCGTTGTCCAACGTCAGCACCGGGTCGTCTACGTCGCCGCGGATCATGAGGTGTGGGTTTCGAAAGTAGTGGTCGTCGTGCGTGTCGGCGCTGCCGAATGCGACGACTGTTGCGATCGCGTTGCCGCGGCGACCCGCGCGGCCCGCCCGCTGCTGGTAATTAGCACGCGATGGCGGCATGTTGCGCAGGGCGACACCGGAGAGGCTGCCGATATCGATGCCGACCTCCATGGTGGTTGTGCACGAGAGCACGTCGATCGCGGCGCGTTCCTGCTCCCCCGGTCTGGGCAGTCCGACATCGATGTCCTGAAATAGGAGTTCGTACTCCTCGGCGCGTGAGAAAACTGCGTCGGATTGAGCCGCGTTCAGCTGAGCGGTGTGCTCCGCGGCGATGATGCTGAGGATGGGTTTGTGGGGAGACTGCAGGGCACGTTCAGCGCTCTGCCGGTAGTAGCCCTTACGGGCTTGGAAGACCTCGTCGGTCGTGGGGTCGAGGGTGCGCACCTGGTTCTGGTCGCAGTTGACGCAACGGTTTGATCCCGGGAATGGTCGCTGGGTGAATCGGCATCGCTCGCAGTAACCCCACAGCCCGCCCGGCTCCAGCGCGACCGTGCTGGCGAGTATCCGGTACTTCGCGCCCTCCAACTCGCAGAACGCGGGAAGCAGCACGGGAAGCCACTGCTCCTTGAACGCCTTCTTCGCTGCCTGCGTGACCAGCCAGCGGTCAATGGCCTGAAACCTGCCAGTGTGGGGCTTTACGCCGCCCTTTTGCCGCCACCACTCCGAGGTCATCGTTGGGAACCAGATGCCGCGCGTGGGCGTCGCCCACTGTGTGAGCCACAGCCGGACTAGGGCGAGGCGCTGCTCGTCGGTCGTGGCAACACCGTCGATGGCCGGCAGGTTCGTAAGGAGATCGTCTCTCAGGCTCGTCTTCTCCCGGATCGATGCAAGCCCCAGAGACACCAGTCCGTAGTGTTTGTCGGTCAGGCTCGCGTAAATCGTACGTAACAGGGCCTGCGGGGGCGGGGAGGTAAGCATCAGCAGTTCCCCGCGCGCCTCCTCGTTGCCCGTCAGCGCACCGTTATCGATTGCCTTACCGACCGCCTTCAAGACATGGAGGGACTCCGCTTCCCGCAGTTCTGGACGCAACCGCACCTCAAGTTGCTTGGCTCCCACCATCACCGCCAAGTACAGACGCTCCAGGCTCAGCTGTTTCCCGATGCCCGGCTGGTTGGCGAGTTCTTCCCATCCCTTCAGGATCAGCGGCCGGATCACGTCTCGCATCGAATAGGCCTGCAGGTTGGGTGCCAGGCGTGCGGCGACCTGTCTCGAGTCGGAGAACGCCAACACTTTGCGGCCGCGTAGCGGCGCGAAGGTGGAGTATGGGGCGCTCGGCGGCTGAACCTCGATCTGCCGGGTGACCAGTGCCTGAAACGGTTGGTCGCCCTTCGTCTGGTGGTCCTGCACGGAGGAGCGGCCGAAGAATCCCGACAACTGTCCGCAGACACCGCACGGTTTGAACTCGCCGTCCGCTTCGGCGTGGTCGTCGCCGTCGTCGGCATCGTCGTTGCTGGTCACCTTCTCGCCGCTTCGCAGCTTCGGGAGAAAGACCACGCGGCCGCGGACCGGGGGCTTGTCAGGATCGAGCCGGCCGGTCACCAGGTCGATCTCGGCGACCTGGAACTCCTTAGCCTGCGGTTCTTCGAGTAGCAGATCGAGAGGGAACAGTTCGGGCACCGCGCCGGCAGTGGTCTGAAACGCGCCGCCGCTCTCATGCCACAAGAACGTCGGGTGCTGCAAATCATCCGTGTAGCCGCGCGCGTAAGCCGAACCGCAGTGACGGCAGGTGAAAAATTCAAACACTCGTGCCCCGCAGTTACAAGTGGCCCGCGGTTGCGGATACAGCTTGCCGATCGGCCCAACGCCCCGCGGCAGATTGTCACGGTCAACGGCATCGCACTCTGGATCGATGCATGCCCACAGCCCGGGAAGCCCTCGGAAGAACGCATGCACCCGGCAGGGCAGCAGGCCCGATTCCTCGGGGGTACGGCGTGCGGCGCTGCCCAGCGCGACAAGGGCCGTGACCGCCTTATCCGCCACCTCAATGGAGACGCCGGGGAACACCGCGGTGCCGAGCTCCTGTAGGGGTTGCGCTTTCTGCATCGTCTCGTTGACGAGCAGGTTCATTGGCCCGTAATTGGTCAGGGCGTCGTACAGCAGCACCGCCGCTGGACGGTCCCGGTCGTCCACACCGCGGTCGTTGAGCAGGTCGGCGACGGCGACGGTGCGTTCCGGTTCCGTCTCGGCGTTGTAGAAGTCATTAAGCGGGAGGCCGGCGAGCAACGTAGCCGCGGCCGGGGTGCCCTGCACGGCCGCGGGTCGCAACGCAGGTTTGCTGGTGACCGTCCGGAAGTCAGTTTCGTCCTTTCCTGTCAGCTGAGCGGCGAACTTCCGACCGTATTCGGGGGTACTGAAGCTTGCGCTCGTCGTGATCACCTGGATCCGATCCGGTGTGATCCCTAGCCGTGACCGCAACCGGCGCAGCAGCAGCGCGACCTCGGCGCCCGCGGCCCCCCGGTACAGATGCGCCTCGTCGACGATTAGGAGGAACTTCTCCTCCGGATTGTCGGCCAGCCACTGCCGGGTGTGGTCGAACACAGGGCGCTCGAGCGGTCTCATCAGCATGTACTCGAGCATCGAGTAGTTGCTGATGAGTACGTCCGGGGGTGCGGCGAGAACCTCGTGGCGGGTGAGGAGCTCCGGGTCCTCTGGCCCCATCACGGCCCGCACGAACTGCCCGCTCTTCGCGTCCTTCCATTTCGAGCCCTTGGGTCCGAACCACCTCTTCAGGTCGGGTTTCGCGGGCCACTTGCCCCGCGCCTCCAGCTTCTCCTTCAGCTGTTTCGCCTGCGCGTGGCCGAGAGCTTTCGGGTCGGCTGCTTTGTCGATCAGCAGCAGGTAGAAGTCCTCGATCGATCCGAGCCGCTTCTGGTCTTTCTTCACCGTCCGCACTCCCGGGTACAGGGTGCGGCTGGTGTAGCGGGCGAAGCGGGCAGGGCGGCCTGCCCAGGCTTGGAACTGCGTCGTCAGCCGCGGGTCGCCGAGCAGCAGTCGCAAACGCCCCAGCTGGTCGTTCACGAGTGCGTTCATCGGGTAGAGGATCAGCGCGCGCACGGCAGGGGCAGCGAACGAGTCCGGCCGGTGCTTGGCTTCGGTGCCCAATTTGGCGAGCATCGGCAGCAGGAATGACTCGGTCTTCCCGGACCCGGTGCCGGTCGTGATAGCGAGGCTGTTGCCGTCGCGGGCCGCCCACTCAATGGCTTCCGCCTGATGGGTGTAAGGCGGATCGTGCAGCAACCGGTCCAATGCGCCGACCTTCTGGGTAAGCGGGGTGAACAGGTCGTGGACGGCGTTATCGACATCGAGTTCCGCAAACGTGCGGTTCGTCTGGTATCGCGGTGTGCTCTCGATGAAGGGGGCTCTAAACAGGACCCCTTCGGTGAGCAAGAGTTGGCGGCGCTGCTCGATAATCGTGGGGTGACCAACGTGGTAGGTGGCCTCGATGTACTCGCGTAGGGCGGCCTGGATATCGTCGATCGTCTCGGCGATCGTAGGGACGTCAGACGCCATGTGGTGCCTCCTCTTGTGTCATCCACAACATGTCAATTAGAAAAATCTCGACGCCGTCGGCCGCGGCGTCGGGCACCCGGAACGAGAACAGCGCACCCGTCGTCTTCCCGAGCGGCAGCCCGACGAAGTGTAGGTAACGTTCCGCGAAGCCCGGTAGCGGCGAGAAGAAGTCGAAGACGACGTCATCGCCAGCCGCGCGGCGACGGAATTGTTGCGGCACACCACGGGCAGCATCGACCGCCGCCTGATAGCGCCATGCCTCGTCTCGACCGGGCAGGACGGGGTCATCGACCGGCCAATCCAGCAGGCGCGACGGAACGCCGCGGTCACACCGCATCAGACACCACAAGTCGGCGCCGTACGCCTGTGGCCGGCGGGCAACGAAATCTCCAGTATCGGAGGCAACCGGCGCCCGCCAGCGGCCCGCGTAAAAGCGGACGGAGGATGCTGAGTCCAGGATCTGGATGTCGTCGAGGAGGCCCGCGTGGGTGGCGGTGTCCAGGCGCCCCCGAAACCGATCGAGAAGTGCGTTCGGAGTTTCGATTGCTGGTCGGACAAGCCAACGATCCTTTAGGACGCAATGCAGACCCCGGTCGCGAAGTTGCCTTGGCCCGTCGTCCGCATCGAGGCTGATCGAGCGCGTCACGCCTTCGTAGTCGATCGTCTGCGCAAGATCGTCTGGGATCAGTGGCTTACCGAACGGCCAGACGCCGGCGAGCAGAAAGCGTCCCGGGTGACGCTCGATGAACGACGGCGGCGCCAAGTACAGGAGCCGCGCCGACCGGCCGTTGTCGTGGCGAAGCTCCAGTAGGTCCCCGCAGGCGACCAGTTCATCCACGATTTCCCCGATGCCCGACCGAGTGACCGCACCGGCACCGGCGAGGGGCTGCACGGCGCCGTACACGGCATCGGCGAGCCGTCCCGGGCTCGTCGGGCACAAGAACGACGCAGCACGGCGCAGCGCGGCGGCCAGCGCCTCGATCGAGGTGAGGTCAATGACTTCAGGGTCAAGGCCGAGAGTCTGTATCGCCGCGGCGGCGGCCGTCTCGGCGGTGAGTTGGCGGATCTGCATCAGAAGCTCTGTCCCACACCATCCGCGTCGTTGAGGGCCCGGGTACCGAGCACCGCGAAGCGTGCGGCGCGATAGAGCACCGGGGTCTGCATGACCCGCTCGAGCAGGAAAATGACCTCGTCCTCGGGCCACTGGGGAATATGCCCAGGACGACCGGCGAGCATCAGCAGGAAGCGCGACATCGCCGGATGATCTCCCAGCCCAGTGCTGGCGAGGTGCGGGGCGATGATGGTGTCGAACCCGAGCAACAGGGCCCTGGCTGACAGCCACTTATACAGGCTATAGGCGATCGTGGCGGCGAGATCCTTGTGGGACGCCGAGATCCCGACTGCCTGCTGCATTTCGGCGAGCAGGCTCGCGACGTCCTGCGCGTGGGCGACCTTGCGTTCAATGGCGGCCCAGTGGCTCCCGCCGATGATGGTCCCGATCGCGCGGGCAATGGCTTTGCCAATCACCTGTTGCTGATACGCAACAAACGCGTCGGCGGGCAGTTCCGCGTTCAGCCATCGCGCGTGTGCATCGATCAGCAGGCGGACGTCTGCCGGGGTGCGTCCGGCGGTCGGTACCGCGGGCCGCAGAGCGGGTTGCTGAAGGAGCGCGTTTGGTTCGGTGGGGAGGATGAGTGACGCCGACGCATCACCGGCGTGGGCGACCACAAGTCCCCCGCGCGATGGGGCGATGATCTCGTCACCGACCGGTTGTGGCACGGCGGCGGTCGGCAATTCCACGTCGTAGAACTCAATGATCGTGGCGTCGCCGTCGGTGCGATCCACCAGACGCGCGTAGACCTGCCCGTCGTGGCCGCGCGTGAAACGCCACCGCAACGGCTGGAAGCCACGTTCACAGGTCAGCGTCGCGAAACCGACTCCGGCGCGAGCGACGGTGATTACACAGGACTCTGCGTCGTCGTAGGCGTCGTTGAAGCGGCGATCCTTTCGGATAGCTCTGGCTAGTGAGATCCATGCTTCCTCGTCGAGGGGCAAGCGGACGGGACGTCTGAGGTCGGCGATCCTCTGTCCACGCTCGCCTCGGAGCCTCACCTCGATGTCTGCTTCAGCACCGGCGGGCCCATCGATCACGATGTGGGCGCGCTCGTCCCACAGTTCGGTGAGGGTCGGGCGGGCGGGGGTGGCGAGCATACGAATTCCCTCGCCGGCAGCGGCACCTTCGGGTCGGATCTGTGGGTCTCGAATCGTGATCACAAGGGAGCCCACGGTCATCGGGCGGTCATCGTTTCCCAGCAAAGCGACACTCGCGACGTGAGTGCCGACGCCCAGGCCCTGCACGGAAAACAGCAGTTCGGCCTCCTCTGCCGGCCACTCGAGGAAGTACACGTCCCCGCCAATTGTTAGCCGACACCGTCGCGGGACCAGCTCGGATCGGATCCCGAGGATCGCCGGCTCCCCCGCGATCCATTCGGCCTCTCCCTCACCGTCCCATGCGCTGGCGACGATACCGACCGGGCGGATGGCTACGTTCGTGATAACCGCGAGGCCGCCAGCCGTCAGTGCGGCGGCATCTTTCTCGCTGACTTGCTCTGGGACCGTGAGCTCATAGCCGCGCACCCCTTCAACGCTAACCCCCACCTCGGTGACCCACGGCACCGTAGGCGGGGTCAGCGAACCCGCCCCAATCAGAAGGTAGCCGTGCCCGGGTCGAACCGATTTTCCCTTCACCTCGATTGCCAGGCCCGCGCCTTGGCGGCGAAATAGCCACCACGGCCCGGGGGTGATGACGCATTGATCTGCCAGAATCCGATTGGTCTCCTCCTGTGCCCGATCCAGCCGCAGGAAGGCTTGATCAGTACGCGGCCATGCGGCGAACCGGACCGACTGCCCGGGGTACAGCAGCCTGCTCGGTGACACGTGCCGGTCGGCGCCATTGACGAAACCCCGCGACACCCGCAACTGCCGGAACACGTCGGGCAGGCCCGCCCCCAAGGGCGTCAAATCGGGCAGTTCCGCGTAGGCGTTCCACTGGTCCTCGAAACGCAGATACAAACGCGGATCGGTCGCGCGTGTCGACGCGTGTGGCACCGACGCCGTCTGCCCCTGAGTCGCGGTTGGGAGAAAGCCGCGGGCCCGATGTGCCGACTGCTGCGCCGTTCTCAGCCAGCGACGCGCCTGCTGCTCCTTGGACAGATCAGCCAGGATCCGCTCGAGCGTGGAGTTAAGAAGGTAGGGGCTCGGTGCATCGTGCCCGGACAACAGCGCGGCGGCGACCTGTCCGACGAGGGTGGTGTTCTCGCAGAAGATGCGGAAGCGCTCGGTGTATGACGCTGCCCGACGCGCCAGCCTCAAGCCGAGGGTGGGTGGATCATCGAGCAAGTCCGATGTGAGGGCGCCGCTGAATTCGTAAAGCAATTGGGCAAGTTGTCGCTGTAGGTAAGTCGGTAGCACACCGTGCGTAATAGGCCAGGCAATAATTGCAAACGTCTCGGCGAAGGCACCCGTGGGCACCGCCCCGCCATATGCCGCCGCGAACTTTGTGAACCACGACTTGATCAGGGCGCGGTGCTCAGTGCGCCACCCTGGCGTGCGCTGCTCGAAGCTTCGCCAGTACTCATCCCCGACGTAGTCGTACCCGGCCTCAGCGGCGTATACGACGAACGGCAACCACCATCGACGTTGGCGAGAGCCGAGACCTTTGGACACCGCCCTCCGCACCGTCGCGATTAGCAGATCGCGGTCTTCAGGAGAGAACTCGTGTTCGAGGGCGAAAACCGGCGCAGAGACCTCTAGGACGGCGCGCCCGTCCCGAATCGCACTGAAATGGGTGTCAAGGCGCGCATGAAGATGCTCCAACATCTTGTCGGTCGTGCTCGACACCACCTCCGACATGGCTGCGCCCCTCCCCACCGGTCGTGTTCCCCCCTGCTCGTCTCAGTATCCTCGAAGCCTCCAACGGCGCCCCCAGTTTTCACCACCGTGGACACGAGCTTCCTCGCCCACATACTCGATCGAGGCCGCGCTGGCCGCCGCTAGCAGTTCTACGTCGTGCCTAGTTCAAGCTCGAGCGACCAATCAACTGACTTGTTGACGGCGCTGCCGTCCTGGTCGGTGAACACGTAGAAGTAGAGCGTAGAGAGCCGTTTGTCGTTGCTGCCCGACAGCGCCCCGGCTGAGTAGAGCCGAGTTGCCCAGTGCTCCCCAACGACGCCTTGCGCCCAGGCGGTGTACTCGTCGGGCTCGAGGATCTCGGAGTTGCCGACGAGGAGGCTGAGGCCCTTCACGGACACGCTCACCAGGGAGAGCGTCGGGTCGGCATCGGATCCCGGTTCGAGCTCCGCGGCGGGCCCGCGGTCCATGAGGACGGACACCTCGGCGCGCCGGTTGGTCAGGGATCGTCCTCGCAGGCGCAGGAGTTGCCTTGCGCGAGCGTTTGCGCGCTCCTGGAGCCGAGCGTTGGTGAGTCCGGGCTGTGAGGTGATCTGGTCTCCGGCGTCGGTGAAGAGGGTGCGTTGCATCAGGCGGATGTCGCGCTCGTGCTTGTTGACGATCTTGCGGACGAGTGGCGAGACCATGCTCGGAGTTTAGAGGGACGGGGAGACAGCGTTCGGCCGGTCCTGGGACGCTGACGGTATGACCGCGCCCCGCTCTCCTTTGGCGTGGACAGCGTTGTTTGCGAACGGGATGGTGTGGTTCGGGGCGTCGGTGATGTTCTTCGCGATTGCCGGCGAGCAGACGTATGCGGCGTTCACCGGTGAGTGGTTCAACGTCCTCGGCTGGGCGCTGATCGTGGCCGTGGCGGTGGGTCTGGCGGTTCCGGGTGTGATCGAGAACCGCAACATTCGGGCGGGGAAAAAGTACCGGCCGCGGCCGCGGCGCCGTTGACTCGAGGGGCTCACTGCATCAGGCGGCGTCAGAAATCCACGCCGACCTCTCCCACTTCGAGAGCATCGAGGTGTACCCGCGCGATCGGGGCCTGGTAATCCCGTCCGCCCAGGACTGATCGACACCAGCAGCACATTTTTCCGCTCTCCGCGGCCTGCAACTGCAACTAGTCGGCCAATGCGTCGATCTCCGTTCCACGGAGCCGCGCGTTCCGCCTCTCCGCGCCTGGGCGGCGGAGGCGGCGGAACGGCCACTCACGTCAGCCCGCCTGAGGAGCAACGAGCCCGGCCCTAGCCCGATCAAAGGTTCGCCCCTACTCTCAGACCAACCACCGCGCTAAGGAGGAGGGCGAGAGTTCCGGCTTCGCACGACATCGGCGCGGATTAACTCGCGAGCACCCCCAGCGCCGGTCACACGCATCCGCGGGAGAAATGACGCAGGAGTGCGGATCCCGGCCTAAGTGGTCTCATACTCCACCAGCCAGACGATCGGAGCCTCATGAGCCACAGGCTCGACAACACCCTCCTGCTGTCGCCGCTCATCGTTCCGCCCGCGGCCGAGATGAAGAAGGCCCTGCTGCTGAGCGAACGGTTCTCGACGATCGCTCCGCGAGGATTCCCGCCCACCGAGACCCTCACCGAGATGGAGGATCGAGGCTGGTGGGTCCCTGCCGACCTCGACGACCTCGACGAGCACACGCGAGCGCGGGCCGTCAGCGAGTGCATCCGCGCCGCAGAGCGGTACACGTTCACGACGGACGACTGGCAGCAGTCCGACAGGCTGTTCGCCCGCAAGCTCCCCTACGAACTGGAGCACTGGCTCGTCGAGCACGATTACCTCAGGCCGGCTTCTCACGACCGATCCCAGTTCCGAGCAACCCGGGAGAACCTCGTCCCCGCGCTCCTCGCGATCTGCGGCCGACGCCTCTGCCAGGCGAAGGGCTGGCAGTACGGCGTGGCCACGACCGCGACGGCCCGGCAGGCTCTGTTCGCGATCGACGACGCCTCCGACCAGCGCGCACTCGCCCTCACGCTCTACGACATCCCGGAACCGCATCCGGAGGCGACCTTCGACGACATTGTGGCCTTCCGGCAGAGCAAGGAGAAGCTCCTCGCCCGGTACCTCGACGGCCTCCGGGACGTGCGGCTCGCCGTCGCCGAGGCGGAGGACGGCCGGGAGCTCGAGGACGCGCTCCTCACCTACAAGGCGCGTGTCTCGGAACTCCATCAAGCGTCCGGCCCCCTGAAGGGGGAGGGCGGCAGGCGACTCGATCCGATGACGCTACTGATCCCGATGACCGAGGTCGGCGTCGCTGTCGGAGACTGGTTGACCTCAGGGCCGAGCTTCGCTCCGATCGTCCTGGCGGTGCGAGCCGTCGCTTCGGTCGTCACTCTGCGCCGGCACGACGCGACGTCCTACCTCTCGGCCGCAGTGGCGAAGAACCTGATCGAGGCGCCGGAGAGCCGGGCGGTGACGGTCGGCCTGCGGGACTGACCGCATCACCACCCGCGCACACCCGGCACCTTTCTCCAGTGGTATCCGCCGCCGTACCCGGGCACGCAGCAGGAGGAACGAACCGACAGCGCAGGAGCCGGGAGAGACCAGAGCGTCTTCCGGTCCAGGGCGGGGCGTCCCGCATGTAACGCACTCGGATGAGGCGGCGCCCGGACCGGCCGCCTCACTGCGCCCCCGTCACCGACACGGGGTCCACCCCGCCGGAGCACCCCTCAGGGCAGGTCCGACCGCCCCGCCCCGCTCCGCAGCGCCTCCCCGTCCCGCGCGGGCCGCTGGGTGATCCCGCGCAGCCAGCGGGTGAGGCGGCCCCGGCGCACCTCGAGCACGAGGACCACGACGAGGATCAGGCCCTGGACGATCTGGTAGATGTACGGGCTGATCTGCAGGCCGTTGAAGCCGCTCGAGATGCACTGGAGGACCAGCGCGCCGATGCCCACTCCGACGATCGGGGCGCGGCCTCCGGTGGGGTTCGTCCCTCCGAGCACGGCGATGGTGATGGCGAGCAGCAGGTAGGAGGAGCCGTAGTCGGCGGTGGCGCTGGCCGAGCGCGCCGACATCATCACGCCGGCGATCGCGGCCACGGCGCCGCTCATGGCGTAGGTGCTGAGCAGGACGCGGCTCCGGCGGATCCCGGTGTAGTCGGACGCCTCCGGGCTCGCGCCGACGAGGATGATCCGCAGGCCGAGTCCGGTGCGGTTCATCACCGCCCACAGCAGGGCGACGACGGCGACGAAGAGCCAGAAGGTGACGGGGACGATGGCGACGGTCGCGATGCCGAGGTCGAGGATCGTGTCGGGCAGGCCGTAGACCGGCTCGCCGCGGGTCAGCACGAGCGCGGCGCCGGTGAAGACCGTCATCGTCGCCAGAGTCGCGAGGATCGGCGCGATCCGCAGGCGCGAGACGAGCACGCCGTTGACGAGACCGCACACCAGCCCGACGACGACCGCGACGGCGATGCCGACGACCGCGGCGACCGGGTCGGAGGCTCCACCCTCCAGGAGGGCGATCGAGGTGGTCGCCATGGCGAGAGCGGCGAGGTTGGCGATCGCGACGATCGACAAATCGATCCCGCCGCTGGACATCGTGATCGCCACGGCGAGCGCGAGGAGTCCGACCTCGGGGACGGCGTAGCCGATCGACTGCAGGTTCAGCGCCGTCGGGAAGATCGACGGGTTCAGGAGGCTGAACACCACGATGACGACGACGAGGAGGAGGCCGAGGTTCCCGGTGTGCCCGGCGGAGTCGACCGCGCGGCGGAAGCCGGGTCCGGACAGGCGGCCGGCGGGCCGCTCGACGGTTCGTTCGGTGGTCATGCGACCGCTCCTTCGAGAACGCGGGAGCGCGCCTGCCGCAGTCGGCGGGTCTGCGCTTGGATGGCGACGCCGGCGAGGATCACGAGGCCGACGACGAGGGTGTGCCAGAAGCCGGGGATGCCGAGGCGCACGAGGGAGTTCTGGATGAGCGCGAGCAGGAGGACGCCGAGCGCGACGCCCTGCACCGAGCCGCGCCCGCCCGTGTCGGCCGCTCCGCCGATCACCACGGCGGCGATGACGTTCAACTCCGTGCCGACCAGCTCGAAGGGCGAGGCGTGGCCCACGAGCGAGACGTGCACCATCCCCGCGAAGCCGGACAGGGCTCCGGCGACGACGTAGATGATCGTCTGCACCCGGCCCACGCGGATCCCCGCGCGGCGAGCCGACTCCGGCGCCCCGCCGATCGCGTAGACGGAGCGGCCGAACATGGTCTTCCGCAGCACCAGCGCGAGTCCGACGGCGAGGAGCGCCACCGGCACGAGGAGGACGCTGACGGCGGACCCGTCGACGGTCGCCAGCCTCGCGTCGCCGACCGCCGCGAGCGAGCCCGGGAGGGTCGACAGGTAGGTGGCGCCGACGAACGCGAGCAGGGCGCCGCGCACGATGCCCTGGGTGCCGAGCGTCGCGATGAGGGTCTGCAGATGGAACCCGGCGACGAGCACGGCGTTCAGGATCCCGACGACCGCACCCACCGCGGTGGCGGCGGCGAAGGCGAGGAGGGCGTTGTCGATCCCGCTCGACTGCATCACGGTGACGGTCAGGTAGGCGGCGAAGATCGCGATCGCGGTGAAGGACACGTCGATCCCGCCGGAGACGATGACGAGCAGGAGCCCCAGTGCGAGCGCCATGTTGACGACGGCTCCGCGGAGGATGTCGGCCGCCATGCCGGCGCTGAGGGTGCCCGGGCTGAGGACGGCGATCGCCAGCACCACCAGGACGATGATGCCCAGGAGGATCCCCTCGTTGTTCCGGCCGCGCAGGCGGGCCAGCGCGCTGGGCGCGTGGAAGGTCGTGGTGGTCACGCGATGCTCCGCTCTCGCACGGCCTCGACCGTGACGCTGTCCGATGTGATCTCGTCGATGAGGCGGCCCCGGCGCACCACGAGGACGCGGTGGCAGACGCTCACCAGCTCGGGGACGTCGTCCGAGATGAGGAGGACGGTCATCCCCGCTGCCGCGCGATCGCGAAGGATCTGCAGGATGGCCGCCTTCGAGCCGATGTCGACGCCGACGGTGGGGCCGTTGAGGACCAGCACCTTCGGGTCCGTGGCCAGCCACTTCGCCAGGACGACGCGCTGCTGGTTGCCGCCCGAGAGGGTCGAGACGGCGTCCGACGGCTGCCCGATCTTGAGCTCGAGGTCGGCGACGAGACCGTCGACACGGCGGGCGACCGTCTTCGGGCGGAGCCAGCCCAGCCGGCTCGTGACGCGCGAGATGGACGAGGCGATCATGTTCCGGCTGATCGGCTGCGCGAGGAAGACGCCCTGCGTGAGCCGGTCGGCGGGCACGTAGGCGATCCCGGCCTCCATCGCGCTGGCGACCGAGCCGCTGCGGACGCGACGGCCGTCGACCTCGACCGAGCCGCGGGTGAAGGGGATGATGCCGAAGACGGCGTCGGCCACCTCGCTGCGGCCGGAGCCCATGATGCCGGTCAGGCCGACGATCTCGCCGGGCGAGACGTCGAACGAGACGTCCTCGAAGAGTCCCGGCGCGCTGAGGTTCCGCACGCTCAGCGCCGGAGGGAGGTCGGCGGGCAGATCGGCGACGATCCGCTCCTCGAGCTCCTGCCGGCCGATGAGCGCCTCGACGAGCGAGTCGCGGTCGAAGTCGGCGGCGTCGCCGGCCGCGACCATGCGGCCGTTGCGGAGGACCGTGATCCGATCCGAGAGGGCGAACACCTCCTCCGTCTTGTGGCTGACGAAGACGATGGACACTCCGTCGTCCTTGAGGGTCCGCACGACGCCGAACAGCGTCTCGACCTCGGTCCACGTCAGCGCCGTGGTCGGCTCGTCCATGAAGAGGACCTTCACGTCGTTCGCCAGGGCCCGGCAGATCGCGACGAGCTGGCGCTGAGCGACGGGGAGCTCCTCGAGCAGCGCGTCGGGGTCGAGGTCGAGGCCGAGCCGCGCCGTGACGCGCTCCGTGAGAGCACGGGCGGCGGAGGCGGAGACGATCCTCTTCCCACCGGCGACGCGCGTGGTCATCGCCACGTTCTCCGCCACGGTGAGGTTGGGGAAGAGCGAGAGGTCCTGGTAGATGACCTGGATGCCGTGGGTGATCGCGTCGATCACGCTGAGCCGGCCGACCTCCTCGCCGTCGATCTCGATGGCTCCGGCGTCCCTCGTCTCCACGCCGCTCAGGATCTTGATCAGCGTCGACTTGCCGGAGCCGTTGGCGCCGGCCAGGCAGTGCACCTCGCCCGCGCGGATCTCGAGATCGACTCCGGACAGGGCGTGCACACCGCCGTAGGACTTCTTCACGGCGTTGGCTCTCAGCACCACTGGTGTGTTCGGCATCGTGCGTGCCCCTCCTGGTGCGGCCGGCGTCGCGAGGGCGCCGGCCGAACCTGCTGTGTTCTCGGTGAGGTGGATGGGGATCAGAACGGGTAGTCGGCCGCGTTCTCGGCGGTCACGTCGACCCAGGCCGTTCCGAAGAACGTGGTGTCCGAGGTGTCGCTCTGGACGAGGGAGTCGTAGCCCTCGATCCCGAGGTCGTCGCCGGCGGCGACCTTCTCGCCGTCGACGAGGCGCTGGGCGATGGTCAGCATCGCCTCACCGGCGAGCGCCGGGTCCCAGAACGTGATCGTGTCGATGGCGCCGGTGGCGAGCTGGTCGCCGGCGATCGAGGGCAGCGAGGTGCCGATCACGCAGACCTGGTCCTCCTTGCCCGCTTCGGCGATCGCGCGTCCCGCTCCGACGACGTCGGTCGATGCCGAGCCGAGGATGCCGCGGAGATCGGGGTAGGTGGCAAGCAGCTCCTTGGTGCGCTGGTAGGCGGTGTCGGCGCTCTCGTCCGTCGAGAGGGGGTCGCCGATCGGCGTGACGTTCGGGTACTCGGCGGCGGCCTGATCGGCTGCGCTCTTCACCCACGTGTTGTGGCTGGTGACGGTCAGGCCGCCGACGAAGTGGGCGTAGGAGCCGCCCGCGTCGCCCATGCACGACGCGAGCAGGTCCATCTGGTGCGCGCCGTACTCCTCGTCCTTGAACGCCTCGATGTCGACGTCGGTGTTCTCGATGCCCGCGGCCTCGTGCGTCACGACGACGATCCCGGCGTCCTGGGCGCGCTTGAGGACCGCCTCGATGCTCTCCGGGGCGTTCGGCACGACCGTGATCGCGGCGGGGCGCTGCGGGATCACGTCGCTGATCACCGCGATCTGCTTCTCGGGAGTGGAGTCGTCACCGGCGGTCTGCGTGACCGTGAATCCGGAGTCCTTCGCCCACTCCTGGTTGCCCGTCTCCATGCGGTTGAACCAGTCGCCGCCCGCCAGCTTGACGATGTTGACGAACGACCGGGAGTCGCTGCCGCCGGCGTCGGTGCCGACACCCGTCCCGCAGCCCGCGAGGACGGCGGCGGCGGAGAGGGCGAGGGCGGTCACGGGGATGATCTTCTTGATCGTGGTCACGGGGTGCTCCTGACATCGTTGTGGGGGTGGGGTGACGCGTGGACGAGCCGTGTCGGCTCGCGGGGGATCATTCGAGGTTGGTGTGCCGTGCGCGCATGTCGCCGAGGCTCTCGGCGAGGCCCGCGCGCACGCGGTTGGTGATGAGGTCGACGAGGATCAGCTGCGCGATCTCGAAAGCGCTGCCCATGGGCAGCACCGAGGCGGAGCCGGAGTCGGACGCCATGGTCTGGGCCTCGACGACGACGAGGTCGTCGAACATCCCGTCCGGGACGAGCTCCGGCTGGGCCGTGAGGCACATCGTCCGAGCCCCCGCCTCGTGAGCGATCCGCGCGAGCGTCTCGATCGTGCGGAGGCGGCCGGGGCCGAGGGAGAGGATCGCGAGATCGCCCTCACCGACGGCCGGGCAGGTCATGTCGCCCACGACGTGCGCGCTGATCCCGGCGTGGAACAGCCGCATGACCAGAGCCCGCATCATGAGGCCCTCCCGGCCGGCGCCTCCGCAGACCACGGTCCGGGTCTCGAGGATGCGAGCCGCGATCCGATCGAGGTCGGCGTCGCTCACGCTGCCGACGGCGCTCTCGAGCTCTCGCAGCGCGATGGCGCCGTCTCGCTCGCCGGGCCGGGCCTCGCCGGCCTCGAGCTGAGCAGTGCTGTCGTTCATAGACGTCCTCCTTGACAAGAAATCATCGTATCACCATATCTCGGACGACAGTTCGACCAGTGGGCAACGATAAGGTGGGCACGTGGTCGACGGGAAGCATCGGAGCGTCGGGAGAGGCGAGCGGTGACCGAGCGATCGAGGACTCCGGCGGTGACGAACGCCGTCGCGGTGCTGACCCTCCTGGGCGAGGGGCGCAGGCCCCTGACCGTGACCGCCATCGCCCGCGAGCTGGACCTCCCCCGGACCAGCGTCGACCGGATCTGCGAGACCCTGAGCGTCGAGCGCCTGCTGTCCCGCGGCACCGACGGCACCTTCTGGCTCGGACCCCGCGTCGCGACCTCGGGCGCGGTCTCCCGGGGAGCCCGCCCGCGATCCCTGCGGCTGGGAGTGCTCGTCCCCGATCTCGGCAACGCCTACTACGGCACCTTCATCACGGCGGTCGAGGCCGATGCGCAGGCCGCCGGCGACGAGGTGCTCGTGCACGACGCTCGAGACGACGTCGACGAGCAGCGCCGGCAGTGGCAGGTGCTGCTCGACGACGACGTCGACGTGATCCTGGTCGACTCCGTCGCGACCCACGGCTTCGACGACCTCGTCCGCGCCTCGAGCGAGCAGGGCGTGCCGGTGATCGCCATCGGGACCCGGATCGCCGGCGTCGACGTCTCGGTGACCAGCGACAACACGCAGGCCGGGGTCCTGGCCGGCCTGGAGCTCGCGCAGCACCTCCCGCCGGGCGCACGGATCGCGATCGTCGACGGCCTGCAGAAGAACGCCAACGCCGAGCGGATCGCCGGATTCCTCGACGCGCTCAGCGACCACCCCGACCTCCACGTGGTCGGCCGGCAACGGGGACGGGTGGAGGACGAGGAGTCCGGCCGGGACGCCGTCGAGCGCCTCCTCGCCGAGCACGGCCCCCTCGACGGGGTCTTCGCCGTCTGCGATCCTCTGGCGCTCGGAGTCGCCGACCGCGTCGCTGGGCGCCCGCAGCGGACCTCCATCGTCTCGGTCGACGGCCGGTCCCGCGCGGTCCAGGAGATCCTCGCGGGCGGCGCCTTCCTCGCGACCGTCGCGCAGGATCCGGCCAAGCTCGGCACGACCGCGATGGCCTCCGCCCGCGACGTCTGCGAGGGGTTCTGGCCGCACCAGCGGGTCGTCTCGCTCCCCGTGCAGCTGATCACCCGCTCCGACGCGGCGAGATACGAGGCATGGGGATGACCGATCCGACTCTCGTCCCCGCCATCCGACGGGCCATGGCCGTCGTCGACTTCGTCTCCTTCGCGGGCGTCGCCAGCCCCGCCTCGATCTCGGCGCACCTCGGTCTCGCCAAGAGCTCCATCGCGGACATCGTGGGGACGATGCTCGACGCCGGTCTTCTGCAGAAAGTCGGCGACGGACTGATCACGGGCCCCGCGTTCTCGCGACTCAGCTCCGGGTTCATCGGCGGATCGGCCCCGATCGAGAACCTGCGTCGTCTGTGGCGGCGCCATCCGGTGCTCCACGAGCACACCATGAGCCTCCAGACGCTCATCGGCACTCGGAACCTCTGCGTGGACGTCGACCTCGGCATCCACCTGCTGCCGTACAACCCGCGGCCGGGGATGCGGACCGCCGTCTGGAGCGACGCGGGCGGAGAGCCCGTCCTCCACAGCCTCACGGCCGAGCAGATCCTCAGCGGAGTCGAGCGGTTCCGCGCCTACAGCCCGCTCGCACCGGAGGCGCTGGCTGATCTCGGAGCGTGGGTGGAGATGCACGCGACGGGGGCGCAGTCCGAGCCGCTCCTCTCGCAGACGGGGAACCTCGAGATCAACGTCGCACTGTCGGCCGGCCAGGATCCGCCGCCGTCAGCGCTGACCCTGCATCTGCCCCCGGACCTCAAGGCGGACTTCGCCTCCCTGCGCACCGCGCTGGCGCAACTCGCCGCGCGACTCACGAGCACGGGCCGCGGCTCCCCGGCGGGGTGACGTCCGGGTGGTGACTCTCTGGGAGCCGGCCATCGCGGGCCGACGACCCCGAGCCCCTCCAGGAGTCCGCTCCGCCGGGTTCGGTACCGTCTCCCCCATGCCCGACCCCACTCCCGACACCCCCGAGGTCGCCGCCGAGTACCTCCGCGCGGAGCTGCAGCTACGGCGCTTCGGGCGGCTCCGCCTCACCATCGACATGGCGCTGGGCAGCGGGATCCTCGCGCCCTACGACCTCGTCGTCCTCCGCCTCGACACCGGCACGGAGATCATCCGCGTGAAGGCCGATCTCACCGATCCCCACTACCTCCTCGGCCAGGTCGAGCTCGACCTCGAGACGAAGACGGTCGCCGAGTTCCTCGAGGAGTGGCGGCCCGCCTGACCAGGCCGGCACAGCCGCGATCCCGGTGACGGGACGGCGCCGAGGCGACCGGAGCAGGACGGCGGAGATCCGTACCCCCTCGCCTCACAGCCCCGCGGGAACCCTGTCCCGCTCCTCGTCGACCACCACCGGCACCCACGCACCGCGGGCCGGCCGCCCCGCCCACCACACGTACACCCCGGCTGCGACCACAGCGCCTCCGGCCGCGACCGCCCACCACGGGAACCCGGCGACGTCGGGCGACTCCCCCGCCGCGTCCACGTCCGACTGAGGGGTCGGGATCACCCGTTCGCCGGTGACAAGGATGCGGTGGGTGTTGATCCCGAGCGGGGTGCAGGTGACGAGGGTCAGGAGGTCCTGGCCGGGCTGCACGAGGAGGCTCTGCGTGTCCTCCGGCTCGACGACGAGCGTCTCGCGCACGCGGTAGGTGACCACCTCGCCGTAGACCTCGATGGTGAAGGTGTCGCCGACGTCGACGCGGTCGAGGTGGGTGAAGAGCTCGGCCGAGGCGAGGCCGCGGTGGCCGGTGAGGACCGAGTGGGTGGAGGGGCCGCCGACCGGCAGGGCGGTGCCCTCGAGGTGGCCGACGCCCCGCTCGAGGACGGCGTCGCTCGTGCCGTGGAAGATCGGCAGGTCCACGTCGATGGCGGGGATCCGGATGCGGGCCATCAGACCCTCGGCGTCGCCGCGCAGGAGGGAGGAGTAGCGCTCGCGGTCGGCGACCTGCTCGTCGTCGGCCAGGGGGAGGCGCTCGTTCGCGGCGACGGCGGCGCCGCCTCCGCTCAGGCTCTGGTTGTAGGCGCGGGCCTCGACGAGGTTCTGCCGGAGGGTCTCGGCGCCGAGGTCGGTGATGTCCTGCGTGAGGGAGTCGATCTCGCGCGCCTGCTCGACGGCGCTCAGCCAGCTGGCGGCGACGGGGTACAGCAGCAGCGCCACTCCCGAGAGGCTGATGAGCGCGATGACCAGCGGGGCGATCGGCAGCCGCCACCGCGGTCGGCGGTGGAGCTGCCTCCGGAGAGGAAGAGGAGCTGAGACAGAGGAATGCGGGGCACCCGACGGGTGCCCCGCATTCGACTTCGTCATGGTGTGACGTTACTCCGCGGTCTGAGCAGCCAGCGCGGTGCGGCGGCGCGAGGCGATCAGGCCCGAACCGATCGCGAGGGCGAGGAGCGCGCCTCCACCGAGGGTGAACCACTGCGCGCCGCCACCGGTGAGGGGCAGGGCGAACGCCGGCACCTGGGTGTGGAGGAACTCGACGTAGTTCTGGATCGGCGCGGTGGCCGAGCTCGGTCCGGCGACGACCTGCGTCAGCACCTGGGCCGGGGTGGGCAGACGGAATCCGGCGGGCGGAGTCAGCTCGCGGACGTAGTAGTTGCCCGGCGTGATGATCGGGATCTCGACGATGCCGTTCGCTCCGGTCGTCCAGTTCTGGTTGCCGTTGATGAACACCGGGTTCTGGCCGAGGTTGGCATCGTTCTCGGTGAGGAACACCTGGTAGACCGCACCCGCGAGCGGCACGCGGTTGGCGCCGTTGTTCTGGTACGCGTACACGGTCAGCTGACCGATCGGGGTGCTGCCGGTGACCGTCTCCGTGGCCCCGTTCACGACGCTCGTCGCCGAGTTGGTGATGATGCCGTTGGCCGGGATGGCGGTGGCACGGGTAAGCACGGTGAGGGTGACGACGCCGCCCTGCAGACCCTGCAGCTTCGTGAGGCCGGACTGCAGGAAGTTCAGCGTCACGTTCCGGGTCACGGCGTCGTAGCCGAGCGTGTAGTCCGTGTTCGCGATGAACGCCGGAGCGGGCGCGGTGCCCGCGGCGCTGGTCACCGTGATGCCGGTGGGGGCGACGCCGGCCGGGCCGGTCGGCAGGTAGGTCAGCTCGGCGGGGAGCGTGTCGGTGAGGGTGAACGTGTCGAGCGTGTCACCGGCGGCGAGCACCGGGACGTCCGAGGCGATGGCCCAGCGGATGAGGTCGGGGTTGCGCGCCTCGACCGAGTTCGCCGCCGCGGGGACGCGCGTCTTGGTGAGCTCCGTGACCGCGTTCTTGGGGTAGACGTGGACGTCGTAGATCCACTGGTTCGCCGGCGCACCGGTCGGGCCCGTCGGGAACGGCAGGGTGACGAGGAACGGCGCCGCGCCGTTGGTCGCTCCGGCGGGGAGCTGGGTCTCGGTCACGAGGTAGAGGCCGAGCGGCATGCTCGCGCCGTTGTTGAACACGGCCTCGCCGTCCGTGCCGCTGGTGGCGGTGAAGGTGTCGGCGGCGGTGACACGGGTCGCGGCGGTGCCCGGGGTCAGGTTCGCGACCTGGTTCCAGCCGTCGGGCGTGGTGAGGTCGACGCCCTGGACGCGCGCGGCGGTGAACACGGCGCCGGGCAGCGCATCGCCGGGGACCGTGATCTCCTGGCCGGTGCCGATCGCCTGGCCGTTGTTGGAGCCCAGCGCGAGCTTGTGCACGGTGAGGGTGCGGCTGATGGTGGGGTCGATGTTGCCGGGCAGCGTGACCGCTGACGCCGGCGCGACGGCGGTGAACACCGCCGCAGCGCTCAGCGCGAGGACGCCGGCTGCGGCGGCGAGCCGCCTGGTGAGTGAGCGGGACATGTGATCTCTCCTACTGAGGTCGTGAGTGCTGATGTCGTGGAGTCGAAGGTGTGCGGGAAGGGGTCTGCGGGAGAGCGCCGGGGCTCTCGGTCGGGGCGTCACCGGGAGGGGCCTCGCAGCCTCCGGCGCCGCTCCCAGAGGAGGAGGCCGAGTGCGAGAGTGAGCACCGACCCCCCGCCCAGAAGGAACGCGTCGGTGCTGGCGCCACCGGTCAGCGGCAGGCGTGTGGGGTCCACGGGGGCGTTGACGAAGCGGTAGACCGCCGTCTGACCGGCCGTGGGGGCCGTGATCGTCCGCGAGGCGACCGGGGACCACGTCGTCCCGGTCAGGCGCTCGAGACGCAGTTCCTGGTAGGCGAGGCGGCGGGTCGGATCCGTCGCCGCCTCGGACAGCGTGTAGCCGTGACCCGGTCGCACCTCGAAGGTGCTCGCCGGGTTGCCCGCGGCGACGTACTCCGCGCCGGCCCGGGTCTCCGTCGGGAGCGTCCCTCCGGCCAGTGCGGCGGGCGTCGCGGTGACGCGCCAGTCGGCGGCCTGGAAGCCGGTCTGGGGGCGCAGGACCTGCTTGACCAGGGTGATCGTCGCGCTGGCGTTGTCCACGGTGCAGGTGACGGCGGCACCGTTCGTCGGGGTCACGTCTCCGGCCGCGCTCACGGTGAGGGCGGCACCGGTGTCGGTGCGGCACTGCCAGGGTGCGGTCTGCACATAGGTCGCGGAACCGCCGGTCTCGGCGAGCCGGTAGGCGGCACCCGGGGTGACGGGGATCGCCGACACGCCCGCGGAGCCCGCGCGGCCGGTCGGGCCGGGCAGGGCGCCGGTCGGGCCGGTGGCGCTGAGCGTGAAGTCGCTGGGCAGCGCGCTGCCGGAGCTCACCGTCTTCACGAGCGTGAGGGACGCCGTGGGCCGGTTCACGATCGAGCACTCGACGACCGCCGCGGAGGCGATGCCGGTGAGGCTCGCGCTGATGACGGTCCCGGACTGCGAGAACGTGGTCGCCCGGGCGGTGCCGTTGACCGTGCAGGCGCCGCTGACGAACGCGAAGCCCGTCTGCTGCACCTCCGAGACGGTGAGCGTCGCCCGCGACGCCTCCGTGCCGAACAGGACGGTCCAGGCGGCCTGGCCCGCGGCGTCCGTCTGCTGGCGGGGCGACTGCTCCGGCAGCAGGGCGACGGTGCCGGCGGTGGCCGTCGCGGTCGTGCCCACGGTCCAGTCCACGCCGGGGCGGGTGGTGCCGGAGGCGTCCCGGATCGTCTTGGTGATCCGCACGGTGGAGGCGGGGCGCGGGGAGTTGAAGAAGGTGCAGGTGACGTTGACGCCGAGCCGGTTCGGGAGGGTGACCGTCCCGGTCGGGTTCGAGCCCGTGCTCACCCGCACGCCGTCCGCGTAGCACTCGTAGATGCTCGTGTAGGCGGTGATCGGGGAGGCGGAGCCCGCGGCCATCGCCTCCGAGACCGTCACCGTGCTGTTGATCGGAGTGGGGAAGGGGCCGATCTGCGCGGTCTGGCGGCCGGTGGTGGCGCCGGTGGTGGTGGCCGTGGCGAAGGGCGACGCCGGGGAGCCGGCGGCCGCCGTGAGCTGGAACTGGTCCGCGGCGGCCAGGCGCCCGACCACGCTCTTCTGCACGGTGATCGTGGCCGGCGAGGAGCAGCCGGAGAGGTCGACGGCATTGACGCTCACGCGCGGCGTGCCGCTGACGCGGGTCCACGTGGTGGCGTCGAACTCGTACGCGCTGCCGGGGATGGCGGGAACGCCGTTCGCGGCGGCGACGTCGCCGTTGGCGAGGTAGACGGTTCCACGCGGCGAGAAGGCGATGCCGTTGATGTTGGCGAAAGCGGCGTCGGTCCCCGTCACGGCCTTCGCGATCGACGTGTTCACCGGGAGGGTGCCGCCGGTCGCCGCGGCCAGGGCGTCGGCCGGCACGGTGAAGATCGCGGCGCTGCTGGCGTTGTTGACCGAGCCCGCGCCGACGACGTAGAGGTTGCCGCGAGCGTCGAACGCCATGTCGCCGTTGCCGTTGGGGGTTCCGGAGGTGGGGAAGGAGCCGACGAGGGCGAACCGGGTGGCGACGGGGTTGGCCTCGGTGAAGCTCCAGATGTAGAACTGGCCGCTCGCGAAGCTGCCGAACAGGTACCTGCCCGTCCGGAGGTCGACAGCGCCGGCGACGATGCTGCCGGTCACCTGCGCTCCGCCGGCCACGGTCGTGTACGCGCTGTTCGCGATCCTCTGGAAGCCGGCGTCCGGCGTCCACTTGAGGACGGCGTCGACGTCCGTCGCGTCGGACGAGCGGTCCAGCGCGTAGGCGAAGGCACCGTTCGCGCCGACGCCGAGCGCGTTCGCCTCGGCGGTCCCCGACCAGCTGCCGATCGAGGTCAGGGATCCCGTGACGATGTCGGCCTGCTGCAGGGCGCCGGCCGCCGTGAGGGAGTAGAAGCGGCCTGTGTCGCAGAACAGGCGGGGCGTCTGCACCGTGTTCGTGAAGGTGCAGAGCACCTCCGCTCCCGCCTCGCTGGGGATCGTGATCGACCCGGCGGCGGAGGCTCCGGAGGCGATGACCGTGCCGCCGCGCGAGCACTCGTAGCTGTTGGAGTACCCCAGGCCCGCGCCCGCGGTCTGCGCCTCGGCGATCGTGTACGTCGCTCCGGACTGCACGGTGAGGCGGCTGACCTGCGCGGCCTGGATCCCGGTGGCGGTGCCCGTGGTGGTCGCCGACGCGAGGACCGTCGTGCCGCTGCGCACCGAGAGCGTGAACTGGTCGCCCGTGGCGCTGCGCACCGGCAGGTTCTTCCGGACGGTGAGGGTGGTCGCGGCCTGGATCGTCACGGACGTGGGGGCGGAGGCGATGAGGCCGGTGGGAGTCGTGGTCCCGGTGCTGTACGTCCCGGCGGCGGCGGCCACCACGTCCACCGAGATCGTGCAGGAGGTCGCGCCCGCGGCGAGGTCGCCGCCGACCGTCGAGACGGAGGAGGATCCGGCGGCCGCGGTCACGGCGAACGCCGTTCCGGTGACGTCGGTGCAGGACCCGCCGACAGCAGGCGTCGGGGCTACGACGAGACCGGCCGGGAGAGCGGTCGAGAAGCGCCAGTCGGCCTTCGCGAGGAGGTCGCTGGTGTTGGTGACCGTGTAGGTCAGCGTGGTCGGCACCGTCGCGGTCGGCACCGCCTGCGTGAAGGCCGCGTCGAGCGCGGGGGTGACGTCGAGCACGCGGAGGTCGTCGACGGCGAAAGCGCTTCCCGTGCCGGTGACCGTGTTCACGAGCTGCACCTGGGCCGCGGCGATCTGCGCCGGAGTGAGGAGCGCGGTGCTCGTGCCGGTGTAGGCGGCGGCGCGAGCGGAGGCGGGGAGCGCGGGATCGACGAGCGAGCCGAGCCCGCCGACCAGCGGGAGGGTCGGGGACGTGTAGAACACGCTGCCGGTCGCGGCGCAGGGCACGACCGGTGCGGCGAATCCGGTGAGGACGGTGGACCCGCCCGAGACCAGGTTGAGGGAGAGGGACGCGTTGTTCGTCCCGCACTGCCCGCCGGCGGCGTTCATGCCGACGGCGTAGTAGCGGGCGGCGGGCGCGGAGACGCCGATCCCCGCGGCGCTCTGGGCGACGGTCGTGCCGCCGGTGATGGCGGCGTACGGGTACTCGACCAGGGCGTGGTTCGCCTGCGTGCCGGTGTTCGAGCCGTTGGCCGGGGCGCTGCTGGAGGTGGACCCCGGCACTCCGGCCGCCACCTGTCCGAGGACGTCCGCCATGCGGCGGGTCTCGCGTGCGGCCGACGATCCCGTGCCGACGGTGAGGAGGGGCCGGGTCGGGCAGAAGGCGGAGTTGGGGTAGGGCGCCGTGTAGTTGACCAGGACGCCGGTGCAGTTCGTGGCGGTCGACCAGCCGGTGGCGGCCGTGTAGCGGCCGTTCGCGTAGGCGGTGAGCGCGCTCGGGGTGGCGGTCAGGCCCTGCTCGAAGGTCTCCGTCCACACCTGTCGCGGGGCCTCGGCGACGCCGGCCGCGAGCGTGGAGAAGCCTCCCGCTGCTCGCGCCGTCGCGGGTGGTCCGCGGTCCGACTCCTGGTCGTCGTCCGAGGCCGCAGTGGGAGCGGGCGCCGACCCGGTGGGCGCCGGCTCGACGGGCTGCTCCGGCTGCGCGGCGCCGCGGGGTGCTGCGGGATCGGGCTCGTCCTGAGCGGGCTCCTCCGCCGTCGCACTCGGCGACTCCGCGGCCTCGGCGGGCGCGGGAGAAGCGGAGGTCGACGGGGCGGACGCCGACGGAGTGGGTGCCGACGGAGCGGGTGCCGGATCGGCCTCGGGGGCTGTCGGCGGTGTCGGTGCGACCGGCGTCGGGAGAAGGGCGGGGGCGTCGCCGGCGACCGGATCCGCCTGGTTCGCGGCCTGAGCGGGAGACGAGGCGGAGACGTCGCCGAGCCCCCACGAGCCGACGAGGAGAGCGCCGATCGTCGCGAAGACGACGGCCCGCATTCCGAGGCGCGACGGCGCTCGGTGCCGTGAGTGGCGGCGCCGCCGGGTCGTGAAAGCCATGGTTCTGCTTCTCAGTCGTGTTGTCGATCGTGGAGATGAGCGAAACGTCGACACGACGAACGACACGGATGTCGCAGCGAGTGCGGAGGCCCCAGACTCCGGAGGGGAGCACGCATTCCCCGCGGGCTTCCGAAGATGAACGTATAGGTCGGCCTCCCTCTCGCCATAGAGAAGTGAGCCCCCCTTGTCGGGGCCATAACCGATGAGAAAAGGACCGGGGTGAAGCCGAATATGGCGCCTTTTGACGGGTCCTCGCGAAGGAGTTCTAAGAAGTGAGCGCGCGCGACCGGCTCGGCTCACTCCTCCCGTCAGGTCCCGTGCAACGCTCGGGCCCCACCCGGCCACGTACTCGGTAGACGCCCGACCGACGAAGGATGGACCCGATGACGCGACGCACACTCGACGACCTGCTCTCCCGCAGCGACCCCGCGACCGGCGACCGGGCGCCCGGTGTCCGCACCGCCCTGCACAGCGTGATCGCCGAGACCCGCGAACGCGCGCCCCGCCGTCCCGCGCGGTCGAGGGCGTGGTGGCTGGCGGCTCCCGTCCTCCTCGTCCCGGGTCTCGTGCTGGCGACCAGCGCCGGCACCGACGTCCGCTCGGTCCCCGACTTCACGATCCCGATCAGCTACACCACCGACTCCGGCGCAGCGGTGTCGTGCTCGATCGACTACTTCAACGGCGAGATCGACTACCGCGAGGTCACCACCTCCGCGACCGACTACCTGCGCGCGCAGGACTGGAACGGCATCGGCCAGCGGATCCACGACGACGCGCTCGCCTACACGACCGACCCCGCCTGGCTGGCCTCGGACATGAACAGCGACGGCCCCGGCCTCTCGGAGGAGACGATCCGCTGGCGCGCCTGGATCACCGCGGCGGACGACCACATCCTCGACACGATCCCCGAGGGCGTGATCGTCGAGGGCGACGGCGGCCTGGGCGGCAGCACCGACTGCACGGGAGAGCTGTGATGAGCGCCGGCGAGGCGGCGCCGTCCATCGCGCGCAGCGTCGTCCGCTCCCCCGCGCGCGACCGGGAGGCCGAGATCACGGCCCTGGTCGAGCGGGAGGCGCCGGACCTGCTCCGCTACTTCGCACGGCGGACGGCGAGCCCCGAGGACGCCGCGGACCTCCTCAGCGACACCCTCCTGATCCTGTGGCGGAAGGAGCGGTCGATCCCCGAGGACGAGACGCGCGCGCGGATGTGGGCGTTCGGCGTCGCACGGCGGGTGCTCTCGGGCCAGCGCCGCACCGCGACCCGGAGGAGCGCGCTCGTCGAGCGGCTGGCGGAGGAGCTCCGCATCACTCCGCCCGCACCCGCCGACGACGCGGCCGAGGACGTCCGCGCCGCGATCGCGCAGCTGAAGCCCGTCGACCAGGAGATCATCACCCTCGTCTACTGGGACGGCTTCTCCCTCGCCGAAGCGGCCGAGATCCTGTCCCTCCGCGCCGCGACCGTGCGGAGCCGGCACGCGCGGGCGCGGGCGACGCTGCGGGACGCGCTGGGGGCGGCGATGTGAGGAGGGTGAGGGCTCCAGGTGCCGCACGCACTACGGTCTTACGCGGATCGGCTCACCACTAGGCCTTTATCGATGGCATCCACGCAAACCGCCAGCGTTTGAATCGCTGGCGCGAGATCAGATGGCTCGCACAGCGCCATAATGGCGAAGGTGAGGAACTCGTCGTCCATGGCACTTCCCGCGATTCCATACGAATCCGGTTGCTCGCGAGCCGCTGATGCCCACTCGTCGAGAGATCTGCACTGATACGCGGTGCCTGCAAGTGCACTGTCAGCTGCTGTCGAGCTGTAGGGGGCCTCTGTGACCTTCGTAAAGCTCTCGTCACACTGCCAACTGATGTCGACGGTCTCGAACGTGTGGATCTCCACCGCGGGCTGCGGTGCCACGGGCGGGACATAAGGAGCATCCATTTGGCGCGGCCCCGTATACGTGGGTGACGCACCGGCCGGATCTTCGGCACTACATCCCGACACGGCCCCGCAAAGTACGAGCCCGACGAAAACGGCCGAAAACCACTTGATCCTCATGAACTGAAGATACGACACTGCAACCCTTCATTTCTCGGCCGAGAGCGCCCGACGCCTCGAAGGCCTGAGGAAGATCAGTCCCCTTACGCCAAGTCGGTGAAGCGCGAGAATGCTCGACCGCGTCCAAATGCAGATGCAGATGCTGCTGCCTCACACGAACCATGAAAGAAATTCGCTACCTCCGCCCCGACCCGCAGGCACCTAGTCGAGGAAGTACGCGTTCACCTTCTCGTCGGTGTCCAGGATCTCCTCCGAGGGCACCCCGACTCGGGCCGCGAGGTCGATCGCCCCGAGAAGCGCGACCTCGATGTCGGGAGAGAACGCCCGGTCGAGGATGTCGATGAAGTGCAGCATGCTCGTCTCGAGCTTCGCCAGGAGATCGGCGTAGTCGGCGGCCAGCTGTTGATCGAGTGAGCGCTGGTCCTCGAGATATCCGGCGATGAGCGCTTCTTCCCGGGCGGAGAGCGAGGACGACGCGACGCTGAACATGACGGAGCCGACGGTATTGCCGATGACGGCGCCGAGGACGGGGACCGGGATGAGCACCTGCCCGACGACCGAGGACAGCGCGCTGATGCCGGCCTGGAGGCAGAGGATCTCGGAGTTCTCGATGAACTCGATCTCGGAGATGTCGCCCGCTCGCAGCCTGCTCGCCTGGCCCGCGATCCCCAGCGCGGCGGTCGTGACCGTGTTCGCCGTGGCGGCCGACGTCGCAGTGAGATTGGTGAGTGAGTAGATCGTGAGACCGCGGATACCGCCCTTCACCGCGCCGAGACCGGAGGCGTTCGCGATGTCCTTCCAGTCGTCGGCCGAGAACTCCTTGAGCTTCGTGCCTTCGCGGCGCTTGGCGAGGACCGCGGAGACGAACGCGGTCCCACCCTCGATCCCGGCGGCGACGACGGTGACCTGAGCGCCCTGGCGCACCGTCGCCCGGTTCTCCCGAACGGCAGCCGTGCGGGCGGCCTCGTCGGTCGCCGTGATCCTTCCCTCCTCCGCCGCGAACGTGTCGGTGTACGCACCGAGCTGCACGTCCCGGTACTCCAGCCGGGAGGGCTCGAGTGCCGCGATGTCGATCGTCTCACTCGAGAAGAACGCCTTCACCCGGTTCCAGTCGCGGAGGGACGGGCCGTCCCCGCTGCGGGAGAGGACCTTCGCCGCATCCTCGGCGGACATCGCATGCAGCTTCTGGATGACCTCGAAGTGGTCGCTCGGGATCTGGTACCTGCCGCCGTTCCTCACGAAGTCCGGGTACCTCTCGAGGTGCTCCGTGATCGCGCCGAGGCCGAACCGCCCGCCGGCGGCGGAGAACTTCTGCTGGATCAGCAGGCCGTTCCGCATCAGATCGACGGGGCCGTTGTCGTTCACCCAGGCGTTGCCGCCGGTCTCCCCGAGCACAGCGGCACGGGCGTTGCCGATACCGACCTCGGCGACCTCGGCGATGAATCCGTGCGCGCCCTTCACTCCACCGCGGTTCGACGAGACCACGTCGCCTATGTGCAGGAGGGCCGTATCCAGATGGTCGAGAGCCGTCGAGAGGTTCTGGTCCTGCCTGCTCAGGGCGCCCATGAGTCGATCGACGCGCACCTGGTTCAGGTAGCCCACCCAGGCGGCGACGGCCTGCTCTTGAGTGCTTCTGGCGACGTCGGCGAGATCAGGCATCGTCGGCGGCCTGCTCCACACGGGCGCTCAGCAGTGCCGCACTCGCTTTCGCGACGTTCACGAGCGCGCCGAGCTGCGACTGCTGGGAGGGAGCCAGGGTCGCGAAATCCGCCCCGAAGAACGGCAGCGCCTCGCCGTAGACCTTCAGAAGCAGCTCTCGGGTAGAGGCGGTGCGCTGGAGGAGGTCGTCGATCTGCGCGTCCATCGCCTGCACCTGCGCGATGTTCCGCATCACGGCGGTGAGCATCTCGTGCTTCGTCTCGCGGTTCTCGAACTTCTTCTTCGTGAACAGGACGACCGAGGTGAGGACGGCGGCGCCTGCGAGGCTCCAGCCGACCGGGCCGGCCAGCGCGAGCAGCGCTCCTCCCGCGACGGTCCCTCCGCCACCGGCAGCGACGGCCCCGCCGCCGAGCCATGCCAGGGCGGCCTGGCTCGCAGCGGCACCGGACAGGGTCGAGATCGCGGTCCCGGTCGACGCGGTGCCGAACGTGGTGGCGACCCACATGGCGGCTGTCGGCGCGACGCTCGCGATCGCCGCGCCGGCGGTGACACCGGCGCCCGCTCCCGCCGCGGACTTCCGTGCAGCGACGAGATCCGCGCGGGCGATCTCCTCGGCGTCCAGGAACCGGGCTCTGTCGAGCTCGATCTGCTCGAAGTCCCTGCTGAAGGACTTGGGCGTGTTGGCGATGCTGTTCACCACGAGCTCGACGAGAGCGATCAGGTCGGTGGAGCGCTCGCGTTGCCGGAGGAGGGAGAGCCCGTCGTCGCTCATCGCCGTGAAGGCGCGGTTGTATTCGGCCGTGACCTCCTCGTACGACTGGAGGCTCCGCGGGCCGAACTTCTCGGCGGCTGCTTCGCGGAGATCGCCGGCCTGCTCCATCACCTGCGTCGTAGCGCTCCGCGCACGCTTACTCAGATCGCCGGCAGCTCGTGCGACTCTCTCCTTCGCCCTGTCCAACTCCGGTCGCTCGACCATCACCCGTACCTGTTCCCCGTAGACGCCTTTTCCCGGCTCGACACTATCCAGCCGCGTATCGAAAGGTGATCGGGAACACCGCTGCCAACGCTTCTCGGACACCCCCGCCGGATGAGTTGCCCCCGCCGCTGTTCCTCCGGCTCGCGGCCC
>NZ_PSWD01000024.1:0-51870 GCF_002931705.1 Rathayibacter sp. AY1C5 | reverse complement strand
GCGAACGGCCGCCCCCGCCGCTCCGGGAGGAGCAGGGGGACGGCCGTTCGCGGCGGTCGCGGAGGACTACTCCGCGGCGCCCGCCTCACGCTGCGCCAGGGCGCGGCGTCGGAGGCCGGTGATCACAGCACCTGCACCGAGGAGGGCGAGGGCGGCGGCTCCGAGGAGACCGCCGTCGAAGCCCGTCGACGGGAGGCCGCCGGCGCCGTGGCCGGGCGCGCCCGGTCCGGCGGTCGGCGTGGAGGTGGGCTCCCCCGGTCCGGCGGTCGGCGTGGAGGTGGGCTCCCCCGGTCCGGCGGTGGGGCCGGCCGTCGGCGTCGCGGTCGGCTCCGGGGTGCCCGTGGGCTCCGGAGTCGCGGTCGGCGTCGGGGTGGGGGTGACCGCCTCGGTGACGTCGACGCTCACGAGCGACGCGAGTCCCGAGTCGGTGTAGGCGACACGGCCGAGGTAGCGGGCCGGGCCCGCCAGGTTCGACCAGGAGACCGCGTACGCGATCGGCTCGCCCTGCACGGCGTCGACCACGGCGGGGTCGGTGCTCAGCGAGCCGAGACCGTTCTCCGGAGTGATGACGAAGCTGCGGAAGTCGAACGTGACGGTCGAGGATCCCGGAGCGGTCGAGTAGACATCGGCCTGGACCGTGTACTCGCCCGGAGCGGGGTCGGCGATGTCGACGCGCTCGTCGGCCGAGCCGGTCGCCGAGGTGAAGACCTTGTCGGTGCTCTCGCTGGTGACGGTGAGGTCGAGGTCGGCCGCGTCGTCGAGCGAGTCGAGGTCGAAGCGGGCGAACTCGGCGCCCTCCGGCACCACGACGGTGGTCGTCAGCGACTTCCCCGTGGGGAGCGTCGCCGAGTGGCCGTCAGCGGCGGTGGCGTCCTCGGCGAGGACACCCTCGGCGAGACCGCTCGCGGTGAGCGGCAGCGCGCCGGTGATGCCGGGCGTGACCGTCACCGTGCCGGTGCCGGTCGAGCCGGTGCCGGAGACCTCGTAGGGCGCGTCCAGCAGGACGGGTCGCACCGCGATCGGGCTGCGGACGTCGTGCTCCGCGCTCGCCCAGGTCAGGTAGCCGGTGGCGAACTGGTTGAGCGCCGCCGAGCCGGTGGTGAAGGAGACCGTGTACTCCGCCGTCTGGCCCGCACCCGTGAAGGAGAGGGTCGAGGGCGAGACGACGGTGTCGATCCCGGCGAGGCCGTCGACCGAGGCGGTGTAGGTGCCCGCGCCGGTCGAGGTGACCGTGCGGGTCACGGTCTGCGTGCCCGCGAGGGCGCCGATCGCGATCGAGGCCTGGTTGAGGTCGGACGGGTCGATCGCGGCGATCGGGTCGATCACCGGGTTCGAGGTGAAGACGTAGCCCGCACCCTTGAGGAACGCGATCCAGTCCTCCGTGCCGCTCTGGTAGAGCAGTCCGGGGTCGAGGAACGCGGCTGGGTCGACGTGTCCGGCGCCCTGGGCGAAGACGTCCTCGGACGCGGCGCCCGACTGGTCGACGCTGTCGTAGGCGGAGGTCATCATGGCCGACTTCACCGCGGACGGCGAGGCCTTCGGGGTCGCGCCGAGGATCAGCGCGCCGAGGCCCGCCACGTGCGGCGACGACATCGAGGTGCCGGACTCGAACGCGAAGGCGGGGTCGTCGCCCTCGGCGTTGAAGCTGTCGGCGAGGATCGCGACGCCGGGCGCCGTGAGGTCGGGCTTCAGCACGTCGGCGCCGTCCGCCTCAGCGGGTCCGCGCGACGAGAAGCCGGCGACCTGCGGGACGGGGATGGAGGCTCCGGACGAGTTGCCCTCGGAGAGGGTCACGGTCGCACCGGCGGTGCCGGCGTAGGTCGTGATCGCCTGGTAGGCCTGCGAGTCGATCTGGATGCTCGGGACCGAGTGGTCGTCGACGTGCAGGGCGTTCGGGGTCGGGTTGAGCAGCAGCATGCCGATGCCGCCGGCCCGCTCGACCTCGGCCGACTTGGAGACGCGCGCGGTGACGCCCGCGGTGCAGGCGACGATCGTGCCCTTCACCTTGTCGGGGTCGAGGGTGCCGGTCTCGCAGATGGCGGGGTTCTCGGCGCCCGAGCGGACGACGTCGGCGCTGTTCACCAGCGGTCCGGTGACGTCCTCGTGGACCGAGATGGATCCTCCGACGAACTTCTGGCCGTCGCCGAGAGCGGCGGTCGCGGTGTAGGTCGGGATGGAGGACGCGGCGACCGTGGTGTACCAGGGCGACGCGTGGTCGAGCGTGGAGGCGCCCGCGCCCGAGTTGCCGGCCGAGGCCGCGACGAAGACGCCGGCGGCGGCGGCGTTGAGGAACGCCTCGTCGATCGCGGTCAGGGTCGAGGTGGCCGAGCCGCCGCCGATCGAGAAGTTGATGACGTCGACGCCGTCCTTGGTCGCGGCGTCGATGGCCGCGAGGATGCCCGCTCCGGAGCAGAAGTCGTCGTCGTCGGTGCCCTCGTCGGGTCCGTTCCAGCAGACCTTGTACGCGGCGACCTTGGCGGCCGGGGCGACTCCGGAGATCTTCCCGTAGTCGTAGCCGTCGACGCTCGCCTCGACGCCGTTGTTGCCGGCTGCCGTGCTCGCGGTGTGCGAGCCGTGTCCGTCGGCGTCGCGCGGGGAGCGGTACTCGGGGTTGTCCGTCGAGCCGACCTCCTCGTCCGCGAGGAACCAGCGTGCGCCGATGAGCTTCTGGTTGCACTCGTCGCCGTCCCACTGCTCGGAGGCGGGGAGCCCCGGCGAGCAGGAGCCGACGAAGGTGCCGCCGTCCGACTTCACGAAGGAGGTGGTGGTGCCGTCCGTGTAGGGGGCCGCTCCGGGCGAGGTCGCCAGGGGCGGGCCTGCGAAGGAGGGGTTCTCGGGCGCGATGCCGGAGTCGATGACGCCGACGACGACGCCCTCGCCCGCCTTGTCGATGCCGCCCAGCTTCTGCCAGACGCCGTTCTCGCCCTCGAGGCCGAGGAAGTCGGTGGAGCGCTGCTGTCCGGTGTCGGGCACGGGGGTACCGGCGGCGGCCGCGGCGAGCGGCGAGGCCTGCGCGGCGCGGTCGACCTTCAGGTTCTCGACCTTGCGGACCTGGGCGACGTCGCGGCGGCTCGCGAGCTCGCCCGCCTGCTCGCCCGAGAGGGTCGCGGAGAAGCCGTTGAGGGCGACGGTGTAGTGGTAGCCGATGGCGGCGTCGACCGCGGAGGCGACGTCCTCCTGGCGCTGCTCGAGGTGGGCGGAGTAGTCCTCCACCGGAGCCGAGGCGGCCTGCAGCTGCGCACCGTCGACGGGCGCGGTGCGGGCGAAGCGGGCATCGCTGCCCTGGTAGGTGGCCGCGGAGGGCTCGACGAGGGTGACGACGTAGTCGCCGTCGTCGAAGCTCTGGCCGACGGAGAGCCCGCCGACGAGCGAGGCGCTGCCGGCGAGAGGGGCGGCACTGGCGCCGGTGGTGGCGAAGGCCGCGGTCGCGGCGATTCCGAGGACGGCGAGGCCCGCGAGGATGCGCCTCTCAGCGCGGCGGACGGGTGGTCGGTGGGACAGGTGGATCGGCAATCGATGTCCTTACTCACATTCGCTGGGAACCGGATCGGTTTCCACACAGAAACGACCCTACGAACTCGATTGCCCAGCTTTGTTACGAACAGGTAACGAAGTCGACGCTGAAGGGGGCCGATCCGTTGGCACTCCCCCTCCCCGAGTGCTAATTTAATCGCGTTGAGCCGGGTCGGCTCAACTCTTGGAACTCTTCGTTGCACGACTGAATGGAGTGATCTCATGGCTGTCACCTACGACCCCGTCCGCGAGCTGGACCGCCTCGCCACCGCCCTCCTCGGCTCCGGCCAGGGGCCCCGCCGGATGCCGATCGACCTGTACCGGGACGGCGACCACTACGTCCTCACCGCCGACCTCCCCGGCATCGACCCCGGGTCGGTCGACGTCGACGTGGACGGCCAGCTCCTCACCATCCGCGCCCAGCGCACCGTCGCGGGCGGCGACGACGTCACCTGGATCACCCGGGAGCGCCAGTCGGCGACCTTCGTCCGCCAGCTGAGCCTCGGCCAGGGCGTCGACACCGAGCGCATCGCCGCGTCCTACGACAACGGCGTGCTCTCGGTGACCATCCCGGTCAGCGAGAAGGCGCGCCCCCGCCGCATCGAGGTCGTCTCGACCGCCCGCCCCGAGCAGGTGCGGATCGGCGAGGCGGCCGCCGAGTAGGACGACGAGCGAGGGCCCGTCCGCGATCGTGCGGGCGGGCCCTCCGCGTGTCCGCACGCCCTACGCTGGCCGGATGCGCGCCTCCTCCTCCGACACCGCTGTCGGCGTCCTGCTCCCCCGCGATCTCCCCGCCTCCGAGGTGCTCGTCTACGCCCGCCGCGCCGAGGAGCTCGGCTTCGACGAGCTCTGGGTGGTCGAGGACCTCGGCTTCCGCGGCGGCATCGCCCAGGCCGGCGCGGTGCTCGCCGCCACCGAGCGGATCGTCGTCGGCATCGGCATCCTGCCCGCCGCCGTGCGCACGGCGGCCTTCACCGCGATGGAGCTCGGCACTCTCGCCGAACTGTTCCCCGGCCGCGTCCACGCCGGCATCGGGCACGGGATGCCGCACTGGCTGCGCGGCCTCGGCGTCTGGCCGCGCAGCCCGCTCACCCTGCTCGAGGAGCAGTTCGACGCGATCCGCTCGCTGCTCTCCGGCGAGCGCACCGACCGCTCCGGCCGCTACGTGCACGTGGACGGCCTCGTCCTGGAGTCGCCGCCCGCCGTCGTGCCGCCGCTGCTGGCCGGCGTCCGCGGACCGAAGTCGCTGGCGCTCGCGGGCCGGATCGCCGACGGGGTCGTCCTGGCCGAGCCCGTCACTCCGGAGTACCTCGCGGCGGCCCGCGGCCACCTGGGCGGCACCGGACGGATCGTCGCCTACAACGTGGCCGCCGTGGACGACGACGCGGCCGCCGCGCGCGACGCGGTCCGGCCGGGACTCGAGTGGATCGGCGAGCCGGACTGGGCGCCGCACATCGAGCCGCTCCCCTTCGCCGAGGACTTCGCCCGCCTGCGGGTCGAGAGCGCCGACCGCGCCGCCTTCGTCCGCGACCTGCCCGACGCCTGGGTCGACCAGCTGGCCGTCGTGGGCACTCCCGAGGACGCTCGTCGCCGCATCGGCCTGCTGCACGAGGCCGGTGCGTCGAGCGTCGTGCTGATGCCGTCGGGGCCCGATCCGCTCCACGCGATGGAGGACCTCGCCCGGGCGCTCTGAGGCGCTCGGCCCGGGCGCGTCCCACCGGGCCCGGAGACGCGTCCGGCCCGCAGGATCCGAGGATCGTGCGGGCCGGACGCGTCTGCCGAAGCCGGAGATCAGGCCGACATGCGGGCCTTCAGGTTCTCGTCGAGGGTCGCGAGGAACTCCTCGGTCGTCTGCCAGCCCTGCTCGGGGCCGACGAGCAGGGCGAGGTCCTTCGTCATCTTCCCGGACTCGACCGTCTTGATGACCACGTCCTCCAGGGTGAGCGAGAAGTCGATGAGCTCCTGGTTGCCGTCGAGCTTGCCGCGGTGCGCGAGACCGCGCGTCCAGGCGTAGATCGAGGCGATCGGGTTCGTCGAGGTGGGCTTGCCGGCCTGGTGCTGGCGGTAGTGGCGCGTGACGGTGCCGTGCGCCGCCTCCGCCTCGACGACGCTGCCGTCGGGCGTGGAGAGCACGGAGGTCATCAGGCCCAGCGAGCCGAAGCCCTGCGCGACGGTGTCGGACTGGACGTCGCCGTCGTAGTTCTTGCAGGCCCAGACGTAGCCGCCCTCCCACTTCATGGCCGAGGCGACCATGTCGTCGATGAGGCGGTGCTCGTAGGTGAGGCCCGCGGCGTCGAAGCGCTCCTTGAACTCGGTCTCGAAGATCTCCTCGAAGATGTCCTTGAAGCGGCCGTCGTAGGCCTTGAGGATCGTGTTCTTGGTGGAGAGGTAGACCGGGTAGTTGCGCGAGAGGCCGTAGTTCAGCGACGAGCGGGCGAAGTCGCGGATCGACGCGTCCTGGTTGTACTGGACCTGCGCGATGCCGTCGTCCGGGGCCTTGTAGACCTCGAACCTCATCGGCTCGGAGCCGTCCTCGGGCGTGAACTCGACGGTCAGCGTGCCCTTGCCCTTGAAGACGAAGTCGGTGGCGCGGTACTGGTCGCCGAACGCGTGGCGGCCGATGATGATCGGCTTGTTCCAGCCGGGGACCAGGCGCGGGATGTTCGAGATGATGATCGGCTCGCGGAAGATCACGCCGCCGAGGATGTTGCGGATCGTGCCGTTGGGCGACTTCCACATCTTCTTGAGGCCGAACTCCTCGACGCGGGCCTCGTCGGGGGTGATGGTCGCGCACTTCACGCCGACGCCGTGCTTCTGGATGGCGTGCGCCGCGTCGATCGTGACCTGGTCGTCCGTCTCGTCGCGGTACTCGATGCCGAGGTCGTAGTACTCGAGGTTCACGTCGAGGTACGGGTGGATGAGGGTGTCCTTGATCTTCTGCCAGATGATGCGCGTCATCTCGTCGCCGTCGAGCTCGACGACCGTTCCCTCAACCTTGATCTTGGACATTGCTCTCCCATGGTGTCGATGACCCCGCACCTGTGCGGGACGGGCGGCTCTGCACCGCTCCGGATGGCCTCCGCCAGCCTACCCGAGGCCCGAACTGTCTCGATGTCGAGACAGTTCTCGATCGTCCGCGCCGGGGCCGGCGCACGTCGCCCGACAGGAGGATGCCCGCCGTCCTGCGCCGCCGGTACAGTGACGGCATGAGTGACCTCCGCCTGGAAGAGCTGTCCGCCTCGAACATCTCCGCCGTGAACGGTCTGAGCCTCAAACCCGGCCAGGAGCAGTTCATCGCGCCGGTCTCCTACTCCGCCGCCGCCGCGGTGATCGACCCGGGCGCCTCCTGGCAGCGGGCCGTGATGGACGGCGACGAGCTGGTCGGCTTCATCCACGCGCACTTCGACCCGGAGGCGGCGGAGGAGTTCCGCAGCTGCATCTGGCGCATCAACATCGACGCGGCGAAGCAGGGCCGCGGCGTGGGCACCTTCGCCGTCCGCGCCACCGCCGACGAAGCGCGCGCCCGCGGCTTCGACACCCTCACGGTGATCTGGGAGTCCGGCGAGGACGGCCCGGAGCAGTTCTTCCGCTGGATCGGCTTCGAGGTCGTCGGCGAGACGCAGTACGGCGAGAACATCGGGGCGCTGACGCTCTGAGCGCGGCGCCGGAGGCAGCGGAGCCGGCCGACTTCGTCTCCGCCGTCCTCGAGGTGGTCGCCTCGATCCCGCCCGGCCGCGTGATGGCCTACGGCGAGATCGCCGCGGTCCTCGGCACGCGTGCGGCACGCGCGGTCGGCACGGTGATGGCCCGCTACGGCTCCGACACCGCCTGGTGGCGCGTCGTCCGCGCGGGAGGAGCGCCCCCGGTCGGCCACGAGGAGCGCGCCCGCCGGGAGTACGAGCGCGAGGGCACGCCCCTCGTCGTCACGCCGGGCGGCTGGCGCGTCGACGTGCGCAGCGCCCGCTGGCGCCCCTGAGCCGGGAGCGGCTCCGGGACGTGAGTCGCGAGCGGCAGCCGATCAGACGAGCGAGTCCCGCCAGGCCGCGTGCAGGGTGGCGAAGCGGCCCTCGCCGGCGATGAGCGCCTCCGGGGTGCCGTCCTCGACGATGCGGCCGTGCTCCATCACCAGCACCCGGTCGGCGATCGCGACCGTCGAGAGGCGGTGCGCGATGATGACCGCCGTGCGGTCCGCCAGGAGCGTCTGCAGGCCCTGCTGCACCAGGCGCTCGCTCGGGATGTCGAGGGAGGAGGTCGCCTCGTCCAGGATCAGCACCGCCGGGTCGGCCAGGAACGCGCGGGCGAACGAGATCAGCTGGCGCTGACCGGCCGAGACGCGGCCGCCGCGCTTGTTCACATCGGTGTCGTAGCCGTCCGGAAGCGCCTGGATGAACTCGTGCGCGCCGACCGCCTGCGCGGCCCGGACGATCTCGTCGTAGGACGCGGTCGGCCGCCCGATCGCGATGTTGTCGGCGACGGATCCGGAGAAGAGGTACGCCTCCTGGGTGACCATCACGATCGCGCGCCGCAGGTCCTTCGGGTGCAGCTGCCGCAGGTCCACGCCGTCGAGGGTCACCACGCCGTCGCTCGGGTCGTAGAAGCGCGAGATCAGCTTGGCGAGCGTCGTCTTGCCGGCGCCCGTGGACCCGACGAGGGCGATGGTCTGCCCGGCGGGGATGTCGAGGTCGAAGCGCGGCAGCACCTCGCGGTCGGCGGTGTAGGCGAAGCGGACGCCCTCGAAGCCGAGGCGGCCCCGCGCCTGCCGCAGGTCGACCGGGCGGGCCGGATCCGGTACGCTCGGCTCCTCGGCCAGCACGCCCGAGATCTTCTCGAGCGCGGCGGCCGCCGACTGGTAGGAGTTGTAGAACATCGCCATCTCCTGCACCGGGTCGAAGAAGCGCCGTGTGTAGAGCAGGACCGCCAGCAGCGCGCCGATCTCGAGCCCGCCGTCGAGCACGCGGACGCCGCCGATGAACAGCACCACGGCGACGGTGACGTTGCCGATCAGCACGAGCCCGGGGTCGAAGGTGCCGAACACTCCGAAGACGCGCTTGTAGGCGAGCCGGTACTGCTCGACGACCCCGCCGAACACGGACTCGTTGCGCTTCTGCGTGCGGAAGGTCTGCACGGCGCGGATGCCGGTCATCGACTCCACGAACTGCACGATGAGCCGCGACGAGGCGACGCGAGTGCCGCGGAACAGCGCCTGCGACCGTTTCTGGAACCAGCGGGTGAGCAGCGCGAGCGGCACCAGGGCGCAGGCGAGCACGATGCCGCTCACGCCGTCCAGGGAGACCAGGGCGATCGCGACGAAGCCCATGTAGAGCGCACCCTGCACCAGCTGGTTGATGCCGGAGTCGAGCAGCTCGCGGATGGAGTCGAGGTCGCTGGTCTGGCGCGAGATGATCCGGCCGGAGGTGTAGTTCTCGTGGAACTCCAGGCTCAGCTTCTGGGTGTGCAGGAAGACCCGCTTGCGCAGGTCGATCAGGATCGCCTGGCTCACCCGCGCGGAGAGCACGGTGTACCAGGCGACCAGGAGCGCGCCGACGAGTCCGGTGAGGATGTAGGCGCCGACCGTGACCGCCAGCGGGACCGCGTTCCCCGCGAGGACCGCGGGCAGGCCGTTGTCGATGCCCGCCGCGATCAGCGCCGGTCCCGCGACCTGGGCAGCGGTCGCGACGACGACCACGACCGCGGTGAGCACCAGCCGCAGCCGGAGCGGCCGCAGCAGGGAGCCGAGCAGCCGCAGCGAGCGTCGGCGCAGAGCCGCCGACTCCGCTCTGCTGAGGTCGTCGCGCTCCTCGGAGGAACCGAGCGTGCTCATGATCGCGTCTCCTGGTGGGTGGTCGTGGGGCGGGAGCCGATGCGCTCGGTCCCGGCGGGCCGGGTCAGCTCGTCCTCCTCGAGGCTCGAGATGACGAAGCGGTAGTGCGGGCTGCTCGCGAGCAGCTCGCTGTGGGTGCCGACCGCGGTGATGCGGCCCTCCTCCATCAGTGCCACGCGATCGGCGAGCGCCACCGTCGAGGGGCGGTGGGCGACGATGATCGCCGTGGTGTCGCCGAGCACGCGGCGCAGCCCCGCCTCGACGCGCGCCTCCGTGTCGACGTCGAGCGCCGAGAGCGGGTCGTCCAGGACGAGCACCGCCGGACGCGCGGCCACCGCGCGGGCGAGGGCCAGGCGCTGGCGCTGGCCGCCGGAGAGGCTCATCCCCTCCTCGCCCACCTTCGTGTCCAGGCCCTCGGGAAGACGGTGGACGAAGTCGGCCTGCGCGATCTCGAGGGCCTCGAGCAGCTCCTCCTCGGTCGCGTCGGGTCGGCCGAGGAGGACGTTCTCGCGCACGCTGGTGGAGAAGAGCGTCGCGTCCTCGAACGCCATGCCGATGTGCGTGCGCAGCTCGTCGCGGCGGAGCCGGCGGATGTCGACGCCGTCGAGCTCGATGGCTCCGCCGGTCACGTCGTAGAGGCGCGGGAGCAGCGCGGTGAGCGTCGTCTTCCCGGAGCCGGTGATGCCGACCAGTGCCATCGTCTCGCCCGGCTCGACCTCGAGGTCGACGCCGTCGAGGAGGTCGCGGTAGCGCTCGGGGGCGTCCTGGTAGCGGAAGTGGACGTCGCGGAAGCGGACCCGACCGCGCGGCTCGAGGATCGTCTCGGGGTCCTCCGGGTCGGTGATGGTGTTCCGGCTGTCCATCACCTCGAAGTAGCGGTCGACCGCCGTGCGGGTGTCGAAGGTCATCGAGAGGAGGAAGCCGATCGACTCCACCGGCCAGCGCAGCACGGTCGCGGTGGCGAAGAAGGCGAACAGCTCGCCGACGCTCAGCTGGCCGGCCGCGGCGAGCCAGACCCCGCCGAGCAGGCAGAGCGCGAACGCGATGTCCGGCACCAGCAGCAGGACGAGCCAGATCCCGGCGATGGCGCGGGCCTTGTCGATCTCGGTGCCGCGGAGCTTCTCGGCCTGGCCGGCGAAGTTCTCCAGCGCGTGCTGGTGGCGGCCGAAGGCCTTGAGGACGCGGATGCCGTGCACCGACTGCTCGACGGTCGTGGCGAGGTCGCCCGCCTGGTCCTGGCTGCGGCGCGCGATGCTCGAGTAGCGCTTCTCGAACGCGAACCCGTAGATCCAGACCGGGATCGAGCACACGACGAAGAGCACGCCGAGGATCGGGTTCCAGTAGACGAGGACGCCGAAGCCGACGACGATCGTCAGCGCGTTGACCACGAGCAGGACGAAGCCGAAGGCGATCCAGCGGCGGATGAGGCTGAGGTCGCTCATCGCCCGCGACAGGAGCTGCCCGCTCTGCCAGCGGTCGTGGAACGAGACGGGGAGGTCCTGCAGGCGGCTGTAGAGCGCCGAGCGCATGCGCGCCTCGATCCGCGTGCTGGGGGTGAGGACCATCCGGCGGCGCAGCGCGATGGCACCGGCCTCGACGACGCCGAGCACGAGGATGACGGCGACCGGGCCGATCAGCGGCCCGAGGTCGCCGGAGCCGGCGGAGGCCGCTCCGTCCCCCAGCGGCCCGTCGACGAGCTGCTGCAGGACGATCGGGATGACCAGCGACACCAGACTCGCCACGAGCGCGACCGCGATGCCGCCGACCAGCCGGGGCAGGGAGTCGCCGACGAAGGGGACGAGGCGCAGCAGGGTCTGCAGCGTGCTCGGGCGCTTCTGCGCGGGGGCGCCGGGAGACGGGAGGGCGGGAGCGGACACGGCGGAGGGCTTTCGCGACGAGGGCGGGGCCTCCCCTGCCGGTTGGGCGGGGAGGCGGGAGGTGCCACCGGGCCGGAGAGCTCCGGGCAGCCTTGAAGGCTATACCCGGGCTATGTGCTCCGTCCAGCGGCCGCCGCGATCCGGCGGTTCCCCCGCCTCCGCCGTCAGCGGACGCGGACCGAGAGGCAGGTGACGCAGCCCTCGAGCTTCTCGAACTCCGAGACATCCACGGTGAGGACGCGGTAGCCCAGGCTCCGCAGCAGCTCGGCGCTCCGGGGAGCGGAGGCTGCCATCAGGAGGGTGTCGTCGTCGAGGACGACCACGTGGGCGCCCGGCTCCTCGGGCATCGGCAGGAAGGAGGGGAACAGGCGCGGCTCGTCGACGACCGGCTCCCAGCCGATGACCGTGCCGTCGGGCAGCGCAGTCACGGCGCTCTTGAGGTGCAGCACCTTCGTCAGCGGGACCGCGACGACGTCGTACCCGCGGGGGCGGAGGATCGCGCGCAGCTGGGCGACCCCCGCCGCGTCGGTCCGGCCTCCGCGGCCGACGTAGACCGTCGATCCCACCTTGAGGACGTCGCCGCCGTCGAGCGTGCCCGGCTCCTCGATGCGGTCGACCGTCAGGCCGAGGGCGCGGACGGCCTCCTCGGCGCCCGCCGTCTCTCCGCGGCGGGACTCCGCTCCGGACCGGGCGATCACGGCGTGGTCGCCGAAGACGACGACCGCGTCCTCGAGGAAGACGGAGTCGGCGAGTCCGGGCGCCGGTGCGGCCTCGACCGTCTCCCAGCCGGCCCGCTCGAGCAGGTCGACGTACGCCTCCCACTGCTGCTGGGCGCGCTGCTGGTCGACGGGGACGCGCTCGAGGTGGGTGAGCTCGCCCGCCGAGAGGTCGGCGGCCGGGGCCCGGACGATCGCGATGCGGCGGTCGGTGACGACGGCGGCCGGAGCGCCCGTGGTGCGGAGGCGGTTCCAGAGCGTGTGGCCGACGCTCGCCGCCGAGACGGTGAACGCGAGCAGGAAGACGAGGTTGAGTCCGGCGAAGGTCTGGAAGATGGAGGCCCAGACGGCGCCCGTGACGGCCTCGCCGGTGGCGCTGGCTTGGACGAGCGTGCCGAACACGGCTCCGACCACACCCGCGACGAGTCCCGCGAGGGCGGCGCTCCAGGTGCGTCCGAGCGTCCCCGCGACGGCGAGGACGAGGACGACCACGAAGCCGAGCACGCTCGAGAGCAGGAAGTAGGCGTTGACCTGCGGGATGGAGCCGGGCTGCAGCTGGTTGCCGATGAAGAAGGCCAGCACGTTGGCGAGGTGCGCCACGAGCGCGGTCGCCGCGGCGGCGAGCAGCGCGACGAGGATCCGGCGGCCCGTCCCGGGCGCGCGGTCCCGGTTCGGGGCGGTGGTGGTCGCTGCGGTCGGGGTGTCGGGAGTGGACGCGGGCGTCGAGTCGGAAGGCACCCGGCGACCCTACGCGCCCCCGCCCGCGCCTCGCCTGTCGATCCCCTAGCAGCCCCCTAAGAGCCACTCACCGCACCGCAGAGCGGTTTCAGCGGGAATCGCGTGCCCAGCGATTCCCGTGACCGGCGACGCCCCCACTCCATGGAAAGCCTCACGTCGTGGCACCGACCACGCCCCGCCGCGCGAGGAGCGGCCGGGAAACCGCCCACCGCAAGGCAGAGCCGACTCAGCGGGAATCGCGTGCCAAGCGATTCCCGCGGTCGGCGACGCACCCCGCTCTACGGAACGCACCCCGTCGCGAAGCCGACCGCGCCCCGCCGCGCAGGGAGCGGCGGGGAGATCGAACACCACTTCTTCCACCGAGTGACGGGCGCGGAGCGCCCGTCACTCAGTGGAAGAAGTGCCGCTCCCCCGTCGTGTACATCGTGACGCCGGCGCGAGCGGCCGCGTCGATGACCTCGGCGTCGCGGACGGATCCGCCGGGCTGGACGACGGCCTTCACGCCGGCGGCGAGGAGCACCTCGAGGCCGTCGGCGAAGGGGAAGAACGCGTCGGAGGCGGCGACGGAGCCGGGGGCGCGGTCGCCGGCGCGGGTGACGGCGAGGTGGCAGGAGTCGACGCGGTTGACCTGGCCCATGCCGACGCCGACGGAGGCGCCGCCCTTGGCGAGGAGGATCGCGTTCGACTTGACGGCGCGGCAGGCCTTCCACGCGAACTCGAGGTCGAGCATCGTGTCGGCGTCGGCGGGCTCGCCGGCGACGAGCTGCCAGCCGGAGCTGACCTCGCCGGGGCCGCCGATGAAGCGGTCCGGCTCCTGCAGCAGCAGGCCGCCGGAGATCTGCTTGAACTCGCGCTCGACGGGGGCGTAGAAGTCGGGGAGCTGCAGCAGGCGCAGGTTCTTCTTGGTCTTCAGCACCTCGAGCGCCTCGGGCTCGAAGCCGGGGGCGACGAGCACCTCGGTGAAGATCTCCTTCACCGTCTCGGCCATGGCGAGGGTGACGGGCCGGTTCGCGGCGATGACGCCGCCGAAGGCCGACACCGGGTCGCACTCGTGGGCGCGGCGGTGGGCGGAGGCGATGGGGTCGATCGCCTTCGAGCTCGCGATCGCGATGCCGCAGGGGTTCGCGTGCTTGATGATCGCGACGGCGGGCAGCACGAAGTCGTAGGCCGCGCGGACGGCCGCGTCGGCGTCGACGTAGTTGTTGTAGGACATCTCCTTGCCGTGCAGTTGCGTCGCCTGCGCGATGCCGGTGCCGTCGGGTGAGACGTAGAGGGCCGCCTTCTGGTGCGAGTTCTCGCCGTAGCGGAGGACCTGCTGCAGGGTTCCGCGGATCTCGACCGAGCCCTCGACGCCCTCGGCCGCCTCCTGCCCGGCGAACCAGGCGGCGACGGCGGAGTCGTAGGAGGCGGTGTGCGCGAAGGCGCGGGCCGCCAGGGTGCGGCGCGCGGCGAGCGTCGTGCCGCCGTCGGCGAGGGCGGTCGCGATCCCGGAGTAGTCGGCCGGGTCGACGACGATCGCGACGTTCGCGTGGTTCTTCGCGGAGGCGCGGACGAGGGCCGGGCCCCCGATGTCGATGTTCTCGACCACGGTCGCCGGGTCGGCGCCGCCGGCGACGGTCTCGCGGAACGGGTACAGGTTCACCACGACCAGCTCGAACGCGGCGATGTCGAGCTGCTCCAGCTGCTCGCGGTGCGAGGCGAGCCTCAGGTCGGCGAGGATGCCCGCGTGCACGGCCGGGTGCAGCGTCTTCACGCGGCCGTCGAGCGACTCCGGGAACCCGGTGACGGCCGAGACGTCGGTGACCTCGTGGCCGGCGCCGCGGAGGGTCGCTGCGGTCGAGCCGGTGGAGACGAGCTCGACGCCGGCCGCGGCGAGCGCCGCTCCGAGCTCGAGCAGGCCGGTCTTGTCGCTGACCGAGATCAGCGCCCGGCGGACGGGGACCCGGTCGCGGTCGTCGTAGCTGCTGGGGTCGTGGGCGGTGATGCTCATGCGCGGGCGAGCTCCTCGAGGTCGACGGTTCCGTGGGCGATGTCGAGCACCGTCTGCACCAGCAGGCGACGCTCGATGGTCTTGATGCGCTCGTGCAGCGCGTCCTCGCTCTCGCCGGGGAGCACGGCGAGGCTCTCCTGGGCGATGACGGGGCCCGTGTCGACGCCGGTGTCGATCACGTGCACGGTGACGCCGGTCTCGGTCGCGCCGGCGGCGAGGGCGTCGCGGACGGCGTGGGCGCCGGGGAAGAGGGGCAGCAGGGCGGGGTGCGTGTTGATCATCCGCGGGCTGAGCGCGTCCACCACCACGGGCGGCAGGATGCGCATGAAGCCCGCGCAGACGACGAGGTCGGGCTCCCACTCCCGGATGCGCCGGAGCAGGGCGGCGCCCCACTCGTCGCGCGAGGAGAAGCCGCGCGGCGCGACCGTGAAGGCGGGGACTCCGCGCTCCTCGGCGTGACGGAAGCCCTCGGCGTCGGTGTCGCTGCCGACCGCGACGATGCGGGCGGGGAAGCCCTCGTCGCCGGTGGCGTCCAGCAGGGCGCGGAGGTTCGATCCGCCGCCGGAGAGGAGCACGACCAACTTCAGCACTGCGCAAGTCTAGGGGGACGCCTCCGCCGGCGTCAGCCGCGTCGGCTGCGGCCCGCGGCGAGGCCCAGGCCCGCGGCCAGCGCGAGCTCGAGGGCGGCGACCGCCCCGACGACGAGCGGGTCCGGGCCCACCTGGGCGAGCCGCCCGGGCCCGGCGGCGCCCGCCGAGAACCAGGCGAGGAGCCCGAGCAGCAGGCCGCCGACCACGCCGATCCCGCCGGCCGCGGCGGCGCCCCAGCGCAGCAGCGAGCGTCCGTCGAGCGCCTCGATCACGCCGCGCCGCAGCCGCCATCCCGCGGCGAACCCGGCGAGCAGCGGCACGAGCAGTCCGAGGAATCCGAAGGCCGAGTCCCCTGCGGGCAGTGCGGCGAGGACCGGGATCGACGGGATCGGTCCGAGCAGCGTTCCGGCCGCGCTCACGGAGGAGCCGGTGCCGAGGGCGAAGCCCGGGCCGATCAGCCAGCTCGCCGCCCAGATCACCAGGTTCGGGAGGAACGCGAGCTGTCCGAGAGTGAGGGCCAGGCCGCCGAGAGCCTCGGCGCCGAGGCTCTCGTAGAGCGCGACGACCGAGGTGTAGTGCACGACCAGCAGCACGGCGACGAGCACCGCCGCGACTCCGACCACGCCGGCCGCGGCGAGCGCTCCGCCGCGCAGCGACGCGAGGACGAGCCCGGGCCCCGGCGCGGGGACGCGGTCGAGCGCGGAGGCGGCCAGCTCGCCGAGGGGGTCGGCCTCGTCGCTGCGGGCGGAGTGGAGCGCTGCTCCGACGAGCACCCCCAGCGCGAAGACGAGCGGCGGCAGCAGCGTCCCCTGCAGGGGATCGACGGTGGCGGCCGGGTCCGCGGATCCGAGCGAGACCAGGAGCGCGATCGCCAGGTAGGTCGCGATCGCGACGAGGACGCCGATGGCCCGGAACGGCGACTCCTGGGCGCGGCGGCCGGTGCGCGCGCCGAGCAGCACGGTGAGGAGCGCGAAGGCCAGCGGAGCGATCGTCACCGGGAAGGCGTCCGCGCCTCCGGGCAGCGCGACGGCGAGGGCGGAGTCGGGGGCCAGCGCCGCCTGCAGGTCGGCCCCGTGGCCGAGCAGCCAGGCGTCGGCGGCGATTCGCCAGAACACGCCGAAGTCGACCGTCGTGTCGTACTGCACGGCCCAGAGGACGGTCAGCGGGACGAGCGGGATCGCGATCCCGATCAGCGCCGACAGCGCGGCGTCGAAGGCGGCGAGGAGGGCGACGGTGATCCGGTTCATGGGCCTGACGAGCCTAGCGGCGGCGCGCTCGGAGGCGGGTCAGGGGCGCGCCGCCCGGCCCTCTAGTGTCGGAGCCATGACGGGGACCTCGGACGCACGGACGGAGCGCGGCCTGGACCGCCTCGTGAACTTCTCGGACGCCGTCGTCGCCATCGCCATCACGTTCCTCGTCCTCCCCCTCGTCGACGTGGTCGAGGAGGGCCGCGCGGCCGATCTGGGGTCCCTCCTCACCGGGCACTACGGCACCCTCTCCGCCTTCTTCATCACGTTCGCCGTGATCGGGCGGCTCTGGGCGGTCCACCACTCCGTCTTCGAGGGCGTGGCCCGGTACTCGCCCGCGCTCGTCGTCGCGAACTTCGTCTGGCTGGCCGCGGTCGTCCTGCTCCCCTTCGCGGCGAACCTGATCTCGAACGTGCTCGACACCGACGGCAGCGTCATCGCGCTCTACATCGGCACGATGATCGCGGCGAGCGCGGCGACCCTCGCGATGCAGCTCATCGTGCGCCGCGACCCGGATCTCCTGGCCCCGGGGGCGGAGCCGCGGCGCTCCCTCTCGAGGTCGCTGATCGTGATCGGCGTCCTCCTCGCGGCCCTCGTGCTCGCCGTCGCGGTGCCGGCCGTCAACATGTTCGCGCTCCTGCTGCTCCTGCTCTCGGGTCCGATCGAGCGCCTGGTGCACCGCGGGCGCCCCGGGGGACGCGCGGCCCACCGCCGGACGGAGCGCGGGCTCGACCGGCTCGTCAACTTCTCGGACGCGACCGCCGCCATCGCCATCACCGTCCTCGTCCTGCCGCTGGTGCAGCTGGCTCCCGAGGTCGCCCGGGAGGGCGGCGGAGTCCCGGCGCTGCTCGCGGAGCACCTGGACTCGGTCCTCGCCTTCGCGCTCTCCTTCGCGGTCATCGCCGTCTTCTGGATCCCCCACCACCGCGTCTTCGAGATCGCCGGGGACTACGACGGCGCCCTGGTGTGGCTGGACCTGCTCTGGCTGGCCGCGCTGGCGTTCTTCCCGTTCTCGACGAGCGCGCTGGCGCTGTTCCCGGACTCCCGGGCGACGATCGGGCTCTACATCGGCACGATGGCCGCGATGAGCGGGGCGCTGGTCCTGATCGAGCTGCGCCTCTCCCGGCACCCGGAGCTCAGGCGGCCCGGCGCAGGGCCCCTGCCGCTCGCGCCCGCCCTGCTGCCCTTCGCGCTGCTCCTCGTCGCACTGGCGCTGGCGCTGCTGATCCCGTCGGTCGGGCTCTGGTGGCTGCTCCTGCTCCTGCTGCAGCGGCCCGTCCGGGCACTGCTCGCGCGGCGCTGATCCTCAAGCGCCGGGCGTCCAGCCCAGCTGCGGGGCGATGCGCTCGGCGACGGCGCGCAGGATGCGCCGGTGCGACTCCACCCCGCCGACCGCCGGGAGCGTCACCGTGAGCGCGTCCGCCTCCGCGAGCGCCGGATCCGCGGCGAGCGATGCGACGATCCGCTCCGGGCTCCCGACATGGAGGGGGCTGAAGCGCATCGGGGCGGCGATGATCGACCGGTCGGCCGTGCGGGGGCGGCCCACGTCGTCCATCCGCGCGAGGTAGCCCTCGATGAAGGGGCGGTGCGCCTCCTCGTCGGCGGCGTCGAGCAGCGGCAGCACGATCCGGCCCGCCGTCACCCTCGACGTGCGCCCCGGGTGCGCTGCGGCGAAGGCCTCGCGGTAGGCGCGGATCTGCACCGCCTGCTGCTCGGCGAACGGCAGGCCCGTCTCCTCCGTGTTGAGCGTGGACACCTGCAGGTGCATGCCCTGCTCGCCTGCCCGGACCGCGGAGGACACCGTTCCCGCCCCGTACCAGAGCCGGTCGGCGAGGCCGGGCGCGTGCGGCTGCTGAACCAGCGGAGCGCCGACCGGGACCGACATCAGGGCCGACTCCGCGACGCCGAGCACGGCGCCCGAGAGCGCCTCGCGGAGTCGCGCGATGCGCTCCTGCGCCTCCTCGCGGAAGTCGCGCTCGGCCTGCCCGAACACCCCGTCGAAGACGGAGGAGAGATGCGCGAAGCCGCTGCTGACGCCGAGGTCGAGGCGTCCGCCCGAGAGCAGGTCCACGGTCGCGGCGTCCTCGGCGAGGCGCACGGGCGACTCGTAGCGGGCGCCGATGACCGCGGTCCCGAGGCGGAGGCGGCGGGTCCGCTGGGAGGCGGCCGCGAAGAAGGTCATCGGAGACGCGAGGTAGCGCTCGAAGTGCCGCACGCGGACCCAGCCGGTGCCGTAGCCGAGATCCTCGGCGAGCTCGAGCAGGGCCAGCCCGTCCTCGAGGCTCCGCGCGGCGTCGCCGGGCTGCTCGGGGCCCTCCGGGTACGGCACGAAGGTCAGCAGGTCGAGTCCGAGGCGGCGGGTCACGCTGCGACGCTACTCCGGCCGGACCCGCCCCGACGACGGAACGGACGGCGCCGCCCGCCGGAGCAGGGGCACCGTCCGTTCCGACGGTGGTGCGGGGAGGACGGGCGCTAGAGCGCCGCGTAGACCTCGCGGAGCAGGGCGGCCGTCTCGGAGGGCGTCTTGCCGACCTTCACGCCCGCGGCCTCGAGGGCTTCCTTCTTGGCCTGCGCGGTGCCGGCCGAGCCGGAAACGATGGCGCCGGCGTGGCCCATCGTCTTGCCCTCGGGGGCGGTGAAGCCCGCGACGTAGCCGACGACGGGCTTCGTGACGTTCGCCTTGATGAAGTCCGCGGCGCGCTCCTCGGCGTCGCCGCCGATCTCGCCGATCATCACGATCGCCTTCGTCTCGGGGTCGGCCTCGAACGCGGCGAGCGCGTCGATGTGCGTCGTGCCGATGATCGGGTCGCCGCCGATGCCGATGGCGGTCGAGAAGCCGAGGTCGCGCAGCTCGTACATCATCTGGTAGGTCAGGGTGCCCGACTTCGAGACGAGGCCGATCGGGCCCTTGCCGGTGATCATCGCGGGGGTGATGCCCACGAGCGACTCGCCCGGCGTGATGATGCCGGGGCAGTTGGGGCCGATGATCCGCGTCTTGTTCCCCTTCTCCTGCGCGTACGCCCAGAACTCCGCGGAGTCCTGCACCGGTATGCCCTCGGTGATGACGACGAGGAGGCCGATCTCGGCGTCGATCGCCTCGATGACGGCGTCCTTCGAGAAGGCGGGCGGCACGAACGCGATGGAGACGTCGGCGCCGGTGGCCTCCATCGCCTCCTTCACGGTGCCGAAGACGGGGAGCTCGACGTCGCCGTGGGTGACGGTCGTGCCGGCCTTGCGGGCGTTGACGCCGCCGACCACGTTCGTGCCGGCCTTGAGCATCAGCGCGGTGTGCTTGGTGCCCTCGCCGCCGGTGATGCCCTGGACGATGACCTTGGAGTCCTTGGTGAGGAAGATCGACATGCTTGTTCTCTGATTCCTTGAGTCGTCGGGTCCGTTAGGCGGCGGCGAGTTCGGCGGCCTTGTCGGCGCCCTCGTCCATGGTCGCGGCGAGCGTGATGAGCGGGTTGGCGGCGGCCTGGAGGATCGCGCGGCCCTCCTCGACCTTGTTGCCGTCGAGGCGGACGACGAGCGGCTTCGTGGCCGAGTCGCCGAGGATCTCGAGCGCCTGGAGGATGCCGTTGGCGACCGCGTCGCACGCGGTGATGCCTCCGAAGACGTTGACGAAGACGCTCTTGACCTGCTCGTCGCCGAGGATCACGTCGAGGCCGTTCGCCATCACCTGGGCGGAGGCTCCGCCGCCGATGTCGAGGAAGTTGGCCGGCTTCACGCCGTTGTGCCTCTCTCCGGCGTAGGCGACGACGTCGAGGGTCGACATGACCAGGCCCGCGCCGTTGCCGATGATGCCGACCTCGCCGTCGAGCTTCACGTAGTTGAGGTCGTTCTCCTTGGCCTTCGCCTCGAGCGGGTCGGCGGCGTCCTTGTCCTCGAGCGCGGCGTGGTCCGCGTGGCGGAAGCCGGCGTTCTCGTCGAGCGAGACCTTGCCGTCGAGCGCGACGATGTCGCCCTCCTCGGTGAGCACGAGCGGGTTCACCTCGACGAGCGTGGCGTCCTCGCCGGTGTAGACGTCGTACAGCTTCACCAGGACGGGCGCGACCTTGGCGATCAGCTCCTCCGGGAACTTCGCCGCGCGGGCGATCTCCTCGGCCTTGGCCTGGTCGATGCCCCGGCCGGGGACGACCTCGACGCGCGCGAGGGCGTCGGGGCGCTCGACGGCGAGCTGCTCGATCTCCATGCCGCCCTCGTAGGAGGTGAGCGAGAGGTAGGAGCGGTTGGCCCGGTCCAGCAGCACCGAGAAGTAGAACTCGCGGTCGATGCGCGCACCGCCGGCGACCATGACGCGCTTGACGACGTGGCCCTTGATGTCGAGGCCGAGGATCGACTGCGCCGCGGCGAACGCGTCCTCGGGGGTCTTCGCGACCTTCACGCCGCCCGCCTTGCCGCGGCCGCCGATCTTGACCTGCGCCTTGACGACGGTGACGCCGCCCAGCTTCTCCGCCGCGGCGCGCACCTCCTCCGGCGTGTCGGCGACGATGCCCGGGAGCACGGGGACGCCGTACTTCTCGAACAGATCACGGGCCTGGTATTCGAAGAGATCCACGCTGCATTCCCATTCCGCGCCGAGCGCGCTTGCGTTTCGAGTTCGAGGTGGCCCGGACGACGCCGGAGTCTCGGCACTGTCCCTGGGCCGCGCCGAGTCTACTCCGCACCCGCCGGGGGCTTCCCGTGCGGTCGCTCCGCGCCCGCCGGACGCCCGCCGGGGGCACCGGCTCCTATTCCGCCCGCCGCTCCCGCGTAGCGTGGAGCCATGTCGTCGGCCTCCCGCACCCCGGACGTCTTCCGCGAGGGCGTGTTCCTGCTGGCGGGCGCGCGCGCGATCCTCCTCCAGATCGCGCACCCGGCGGTCGGGCAGGGCGTCGCCGACCACTCCGACTTCGTGCACCGGGCCGTGAACCGCCTGCACGGGACGCTCTCCTACCTCTACGTCCTGCACTACGGCACTCCCGAGGACGTGCGCGCCGTCCGCCGCCGCGTGAACAGGGCGCACGTGCCCGTGCGCGGCCCCGGCTACACGGCCTTCGACCCGGAGCTGCAGCGCTGGGTCGCGGCGACGCTCACCCAGTCGATGCTGCAGCTCTACGAGGGCGCCTTCGGTGCGCTGAGCGAGGAGGAGGCGGACGACATCGTGCGCCGCTCCGTCGTCGTCGGCGCGGCCCTGCAGATGCCCGCGGACCTCTGGCCCGACTCCCGCACCGCGTTCGACGCCTACTGGGAGCGGGAGCTGGAGCGCCTCGAGGTCACGCCCGCGGCCCGCCGGGTCGCCCACGACCTGCTGGGCCCGAGCATCGCCGCCTGGTACCTGCGCCCGCTCGGCCCCTACCTCCGCCTGATCACCGCCGGTCTGCTCCCGGCGGCGCTCCGCGAGCCCTTCGGCTTCCAGTGGACCGCACGGCAGGAGGCGCGGTTCGAGCGGGCGCTCTCGCGCACCTTCGCCGCCTACCGCCTGCTTCCCGCGATCGTGAGGACGGCGCCCAGCCGCTACTACCTCGCCCGGGTCCGACGCGACGCTCAGAAGCCGGCCACGACCTCCCAGCCCGCGTAGGCGGCGAGCTCCAGCCCGAGCGCCTGCGCGGCCGCGCGCGCCTCGTCGATCCCGCGCTCGTCGCGCACGTCGACGGTGACCGGCACGCTGTCGCCGAACCCCGCGATCTCGACCCGCGCGCTCGTCGGACCGCTGTAGAGCGGAACGTGCGCGTCCGCGGTCCGCGCGCCGACCACTCGCGAGCCGGTCGCCTCCGCGATCACCGCGAGGGCGAACGGAGCCGTCACCACCGCGTCCGTGTAGAGCGTCGCCTCGCCGCGCATCGCGCCTCCCGTCGTCCGACCCGCGGGACCGGGCCGCAGCAGTCCGACTGTAGGCAGCCGCCCGCGCCTCCCGCACCCCCTTCCGCTCGGCGCCGGGATGCGCACTCCCCGCCCGTCCGTGCTGAACATCCGATGCGGATCGCTCGACGCGGCCTCTCGGCGGATCTACGGTGAAGCACCCGGCATCCGCCGCGGCGGTCAACGACGACTGGAGCCTTGATGAGCATCACCGAACCCCGCACGGCCGAGGCCCCCGCCGCTCCCCCGCCCGCCGCCGGCTTCGGCACCCTCTCCGTCGCGGCCATCCTGGCGGAGGCGGCGCGGCGCACCCCTGACACGATCGCCATCCGCGTCGGCGAGCAGGCCGTCGACTACGCGACCCTCTGGCGGCAGACCCGTGCCTACGCCGGAGCCCTGCGCGCCCAGGGGATCGGACCGGGCGACCGCGTGGCCCTGCTCGTCCCGAACGTCCCCGACTTCCCCCGCGGCTACTTCGCCGTCCTCGCGCTCGGCGCCGTGGTGGTCCCCGTGCACGCCCTGCTCAAGCACGACGAGATCGCCTACGTCCTGCGCGACTCCGGAGCCGTCGCGCTCGTGTGCGCCGCTCCGCTGCTCGCCGAGGGGGCCGCCGGAGCGGACCTCGCCGACGTTCCCGTGCTGAGCGTGATGGTGCCCGACGGCACCGCCTCGCCCCTCCCGCGCCTGGAGGACCTCGCCGCGGAGGCGACCCCGATCGACGGCTACGTGCCCCGCTCCCCCTCCGACACGGCGACGATCCTCTACACCAGCGGCACCACCGGCCGCCCGAAGGGGGCGGAGGGGACGCACTTCGCGATCGTCTCGCAGTCGGACGTGCTGCTGATGAACACGTTCGACCTGCACCGCGGCGACGTGGTGCTCGGGGCGCTGCCGCTCTTCCACACCTTCGGGCAGGTCTGCGCGATGAACACGGCCTTCCGCACCGCCGCGACGGTCGTCCTGGTGCCGAAGTTCGACGGCGACGCCGCGCTCGAGGCGATGATCGCCCACGGCTGCACGGTCTTCGAGGGCGTGCCCACGATGTACGTCGCCCTGCTCGACGCCGCGACCCGGCGCGAGGACCGGCCGCCGCTGCGCTACGCGGTCTCGGGAGGCGCCGCCCTGCCCGTCGCCGTGATCGAGCGCTTCCGCGAGGTGTTCGGCGTCGAGATCTACGAGGGCTACGGGCTCACCGAGACCTCCCCGGTCGCCACCTTCAACCACGTCGGAGTCCCGCCGCGGCCGGGCACGGTCGGCACGCCGATCTGGGGCGTCGAGGTCGAGGTCGCCCGCCCCGACGTGACCGACCGCGTCGAGCTGCTCCCCCGGGGCGAGCTCGGCGAGATCGTGGTGCACGGGCACAACCTGATGAAGGGCTACCTCGGCAATCCGGCGGCGACCTCGGAGGCGGTGATCGACGGCTGGTTCCGCACCGGCGACCTGGGCACGAAGGACGAGGAGGACTACGTCCGCATCCTCGACCGCACGAAGGACATGATCATCCGCAACGGCTACAACGTGTACCCGCGCGAGGTCGAGGAGGTGCTGATCGGGCACCCGGCCGTGCAGAACGCAGCGGTCTTCGGGATCCCGGACGAGCGCCACGGCCAGGAGGTGATGGCCGCGGTGATCCTCGCCCCGTCGGCGACCGCCACCGCGGAGGAGCTGATCGCCTACGCGAACGAGCACCTCGCCGCCTTCAAGTTCCCCCGCCGCGTCGAGTTCGTCGACGCCCTCCCGCTCGGGCCCAGCGGCAAGATCCTCAAGCGGGAGCTCGTCGCGCGCTACGCCGGCTGACCACTTCCGCGAGATGCCGCTCGGGTGAGCCCGCCACGGCGTACCGCGCACCGGAGCGGCATCTCGCGGACGGCGACCAGAGGGCACACGGGAAGGGACGGACGTCAGCCGAGCAGGGACCAGACGGTCCCGGCGAGGACGGTGCCGACCGCGGCGCCCGCGAGGACCTGAGCGGGGGTGTGCGCACCGAGGCGCACCCGCGACCAGAGCACCCAGAGGACGATGGGCACGCTGATCAGCAGGGAGAGCGGTCCGTAGGCGATCAGCACGACGACGGCGCAGGTGGCGACCACCGCCGCGTGCCCGGACAGCTTCCAGACCAGGTTGACCACGCCGACGGCGAGCACCACGGCCACCGTCACCACGCCGAACGTGGTCACCGCGGCAGGAGCGCCGAGCACGGCGAGCAGTACCAGGCCGGCCGCTATCGACACCAGCGCCAGCGCGATCGGCAACGCCCGCTCGCGCCGGTCGGGGACGTGATGGTCGCCGTGGATCCGGCCGGTGCGCATCAGCAGGCGGATGACGAGGTAGGGCACCACCCCGACGAAGAGAGCTGCGAGCGCTCCCCAGGCGACACCGAGCAGGGGCGGATCCGCGACGCGCGCGCCGACCACGACCGGCACGAGCACCGCGAGGACCGCCGGGGAGAACGCCTCCGTCGCGAGCCGCGCGGCCGCCGATCCGGCCGCCACCGGACTAGATCTTCTCGATCGGCGCGACCTTGATCAGCAGCTTCTTCGCGCCCACCTGGTCGAAGAGCACGTGTGCGACGCGCTTCGAGCCCTCGCCCGTCACCGCGTTCACGCGCCCCTCACCGAAGTCGGTGTGCCGGATGCGGTCGCCCGCGATCAGCTCGAGGTCGCCGTTGTCGCGCACCATGCCGGTGATCCGGTTCGGGAACTCGCCCTTGGCCTTCGGCGCCGCGGCAAGCGCCTCCCGGAACTCGGTGTTCGATCGCGACTTGCCGAAGCCGGGCCGCTGAGCGTTCAGGGCCCGGGGCTGCGTACCGCCGCGCGAGGTCGCCGCGCCGGGCGACTGGCGCCACTGGATCAGCTCTCCCGGGATCTCCTGCAGGAACCGGCTCGGCATCGCGACCGACGTCTCGCCGTACTGCGCGCGGGTCATCGCGAGCGAGAGGTAGAGGCGCTTGCGGGCCCGGGTGATCCCCACGTAGAACAGCCGCCGCTCCTCGGCCGGGCCGCCGGGCTCGTTCGCCGAGATGCGGTGCGGGAGCAGGTCCTCCTCGATGCCGGTGAGGAACACGGCGTCGTACTCGAGGCCCTTCGCCGTGTGCAGCGTCATCAGCGAGACGGTGCCGGAGTCGTCGTCGAGGTCGTCGGCCGCGGCGACCAGCGAGACCTCGGTGAGGAAGTCGACGAGCCCGCCGTCCGGGTTGTTGCGCGCGAACTCCTTGGTGACGGCGATGAGCTCGTCGACGTTCTCGGCGCGGGCCTCGTCCTGCGGGTCGCGGCTGGCGCGGAGCATGTCGAGGTAGCCGCTGCGGGTGAGGAGCGCCGTCAGCACCTCGTGCACCTTCGCCTCGCCGCCCTCCCGTGCGGGGTCGAGCATCAGCGCGCACTCGTCGAGGAGGGTCGCGAGGTCGACGATCGCCTTCGTCACCTTCGGGCCCATCCCGAGCGAGCCGGCGTTGCGCATCGCCTCCCGCAGGGTCACCGCGTTGGTGTCGGCGAACGACTGCAGCTGCGCCTCCGTCGCGGGGCCGATGCCCCGCTTCGGAGTGTTCATGATGCGCCGCAGCGCCAGCACGTCGGCCGGATTCGCCACCGTGATCAGGTACGCCAGGGCGTCCTTGATCTCGGCGCGCTCGTAGAACTTCGTCCCGCCCAGGATCCGGTAGGGCAGCGCGGAGCGGATGAAGATCTCCTCCAGCGCGCGGGTCTGCGCGTTGGTGCGGTAGAAGACCGCGATCTCGTCGTAGCCCGTGCCCGCCGCGTGCAGGCGGGCGATCTCGTCGACCACGAACTGCGCCTCGTCGTGGCCCGAGTAACCGGTGTAGCCGACGATCTTCTCCCCGTCGCCGCTGGAGGACCAGAGGTTCTTCGCGCGACGGTCGAAGTTGTTCGAGATGACGGCGTTGGCCGCCGAGAGGATGTTCTGCGTCGAGCGGTAGTTCTGCTCGAGCAGGATCACGCGGCAGCCCGGGAAGTCGCGCTCGAACTCGACGATGTTGCGGATGTCGGCGCCGCGGAACGCGTAGATGGACTGGTCCGAGTCGCCGACGACGGTGAGCGAGGCCCCCGGGATGGAGCCGTCGGCCGTGACCGGTCCGCGGTAGGGGCGGTCGAACTGCGCCGCGGCCATCGTCGCCGGCGGCACGGGCCGGGTCAGCTCGTGGATCAGCGAGTACTGGGCGTGGTTCGTGTCCTGGTACTCGTCGACCAGCACGTGGCGGAAGCGCCGCTGGTACTTCGCGGCGACGTGCGGGAAGGCGCGGAAGAGGTAGACGGTCTGCGCGATCAGGTCGTCGAAGTCGAACGCGTTCGCCCCCTCGAGCGCCCGCGAGTAGGCCCGGAAGACCTGGAGGAACATCTCCTCGTTCGGGTCGCTGAGGTTCGCGGTGCGGGCGTAGGAGTCGACGTCGGCGAGCTCGTTCTTGAGCTTGGAGATCTTCGCGGAGGCGCTCGCGACGGTGATCCCGAGCGAGTCGGCCTCGAGGTCCTTCACGATGCGCTTGAGCAGGGCGCGCTGATCGCCCGAGTCGTAGATCGTGAACGACTTGGTCATGCCGAAGTTCTCGGCCTCGCGGCGCAGGATCCGCACGCACGCGGAGTGGAAGGTCGAGATCCACATCCCCTCGGCGCTCTGCCCCACCAGCTTCTCGACGCGCTCGCGCATCTCGGCCGCGGCCTTGTTGGTGAACGTGATCGCGAGGATCTGGCTCGGCCAGGCCTCGCCGTTGCCCAGGAGGCTCGCGATGCGCCGGGTGAGGACGCTGGTCTTGCCCGAGCCCGCACCCGCGACGATGAGCAGCGCGTCTCCGCGGTACTCGACCGCCTCGCGCTGCTGGGGGTTCAGCCCCGCGACGAGCTGCTCGTGCGCCGGGTCGGTGCGGGGCGCGTCCCCGGGGCCGCCGGGGGGGCCGACGATGACCGGGGTGGCGCGGGAGTCGCTCGGATCGAAGAGGAAGCTCATGTCCCTCCGAGTGTAGATCGCCCCTCCGACACCGGGAGCGGTCAGGCGGTCCGCTGACGCGGCGCGGGCGAGGTGAGTGCCCCACCGACGTCCAGTCCGCGCCACGCGAGGGAGAAGCCGAGCACGGCGAGCGCCGACGTCGACACCGCCAGGAGCTGCAGGAGCGCGAAGGCGGTGAGGTCCTTCGTGTCGTCGGGGTAGTACTGGATGCCCTGGACGGCGAGCGCCGCGAGCAGCACCACCACGATCACCGAGCACACCAGGAGCAGCCGGTTCACCCCGCGCCGCGCGGGCCTCTTCGGCGCTCGGCCCACCTGGGCCCTGGTGGTCAGCCACGCGCAGGCGGCGGAGGCCGAGGCGAGCGCGACGAGGTCGGCCCCGAGAACGTCGCTCGCCCGGTGCCAGGAGGCGGCCATCGTCAGGTTGCCGACCAGCACCACGACCGCGCCGCCCAGCGCGAGCACGACGGTCCGCGCCCGCCCGGGCACGACCATCGCCAGGGCGAAGACCACCGAGACGGCCGCCGCGGTGTGCCCGCTCGGGAAGCTGCCGCCGGTGTACCAGGAGTCGGTGTCGACCAGCTCGGGCCGCTCGAGGACCACGTTCTTGAGCAGCTGGGTGAGCCCGGCCGTGACGACGATCGAGCCGACGGAGGCGACGGCGAGCGCCGGGCGCCTCCGGATCAGCGCGATCGCCGCGACGAGCAGGGCGCCGACGACCATGGAGAGCGGGGTGACGTCCGCGAGCGCCCCCGCGGCGGCGCCGGTGGCGCGGCCGAAGACGAGGTCGGCGCCCCGGAGCCCCGAGTTCTCGACGCCCTGGCCCTGAGGGGTGAGCACGGCGAGCCAGTAGACGACGGCGACGCCGATCACGGCGAGGACGGCGGTGGTGATCCAGCGGCGGGTGATGCGCTCTCGGGTGGACACGGGGCCTCCTCTCGAGGGTCGGGCGGGCGGTGGTGAGCCGATGATGCCAGCGCAGCCTCCGCGTCCGCTCGGCACGCGCCGGAGGAGCGCCCGATCACGATCCGGGTTCAGCCGCGGAGCAGACGCTCCTGCTCGGCCGCCCGCGCCTCGATCGCCAGATCGGGCTGGTCGGCGAAGACGCCGTCCACTCCCGAGCGGAGGATCATCGCGAACTCCTCCTGCCAGCCGCCGTACTCCGCCGGGTCCTTCCCGCGGCGGTGCACCTTCTCGAGGAACCGGTTCTCGGCGCGCAGCGTCCAGCAGTAGACCTCGAGCCCGGCCGCGTGAGCGTCCTCGACGAGCGGACCGGTCCCCGTCGCCCGGCCGGCCGCGTCCCGCGAGAAGAGCATGCTCTTGTCGACGCTGATCCCGTCGACGGCTCCGGCGAGGTTCCGCAGTCCCGCCGGCGTGGTGAAGGCGGAGTAGGGGGCCGCGTCGGCGCCGTGGGCGGCCACGAGGTCGGGCGGGGCGCCGCGCGACTCGAGCAGGTAGATCCGGCGGGTGCCGACTCCGCTCACCGCGAGCCGCTCCAGCACGGTCTTCTCGAAGCTCTCGATCGTGAGCCGCGGGTCGCGCGGACCCCAGCCCGCGGCGGCGAGCTCCTCGCGCAGCAGCACGTCCAGCGGCAGCCCGATCCCGGCGAAGTACGTCGCGTGCTTGATCTCGGCGACGAGCCCCGGCGGAGCGAGCGGATCGTCCTCCGCCGCCCGGTCCAGCAGCGCCAGCAGCTCGCTGAAGCGCAGCAGCGGGAACTGGCCGTCGAACGTGGCGCTGGAGCTGCGCACCGCCGGCAGCCGCTCGCGGGCCCGCAGCTCCGACAGCTCGTCCCAGGTGAAGTCCTCGGTGAACCAGCCGGTGATCTCGCGGCCGTCGATCCGCTTGGTGGTGCGGCGTGCAGCGAACTCCGGGCGCTTCTCGACGTCCGTCGTGCCGGAGATCTCGTTCTCGTGGCGGAGGACGAGCACGCCGTCGCGGGTCGCCACCAGATCGGGCTCGAGCGCATCGGCGCCCAGCGCGATCGCCAGCTCATAGGCGGAGCGGGTGTGCTCCGGTCGGTAGCCGCTCGCTCCGCGGTGGCCGATGACGAGCGGTGACTGACGCGCGGGCATGCCGCGATCCTACGGGCGGCACTGCGCGGCACGCAGCGGAGTCGAGGTCCGCTCGAAGAGAACAGCCAGACTCTGAGAGGTGCTCTCAGATATGGTGGTGTCCATCGTCGCAGTCCTCTCGGATCCGCGGCGCACCCCGCACCCACAGCGACTCAGATCCGCGAGTTCCCTCGGAGACCAGCGCACCTGAGAGAAGAGGAACCATGGCAAGCAACAATCCGGCCTTCGGACGCCCGGAGTTCAGCAACCGCGGCTACGCCGGCCGCGTGCAGGACCTCCCGGACGTCTCCCCCGGCACGCTCGACCAGATGTACTCCCGTCCGGCCGCCGGCTCCGTCGAGACCGACCGGATGACCGTCGAGGACACCCTCGCCAAGACCGCCCTCGCCTTCGTCGTGCTCCTCGCGGGTGCGGCCGTCGGCTGGTTCGTCCCGGGCCTGATGCTCCCCGCCGTGCTCGTCGCGCTGGTGCTGGGCATCGTCAACGCCTTCAAGAAGCAGCCGTCGCCCGCCCTGATCCTCGGCTACGCCGCGACCCAGGGCATCGCGGTCGGCGCGATCTCGAAGTTCTTCGAGAGCGCGTACGCCGGAGCGGTCGTCCAGGCCCTCATGGCGACCGTCATCGTGATCGGCGTCACCCTGGCGCTGTTCATGAACGGCAAGATCCGCACCTCGCCGAAGCTCAACAAGATCTTCTTCATCGGCATGATCAGCTACGCGGTGTTCTCGCTGGTGAACCTGGGCCTCGGCCTCTTCGGCGTCGGCGGCGGCTTCGGTCTCCGCACCGGCTTCATCGGCATCGTGATCGGCCTCATCGCCGTCGCGCTCGCCACGTACTCGCTCGTGATGGACTTCGAGTTCATCCAGCAGGGCGTGCGCAACCGCCTCCCCCGCATCTACGGCTGGACCGGCGCCTACGGCATCCTGGTCACCGTCGTCTGGATGTACCTGGAGATCCTGCGCCTCGTCGCGATCTTCCGCGAGTAGCACGGCGCACCACGTCCGACGGGCGCTCGACCTCCGGGTCGGGCGCCCGTCGTCGTTCCCGGCCCCAGCGTCGTTCCCGGTGCACTGCCGGGAGCGCCTGGCACGATGGAGGGATGAGCGCCGCAGACTCCCGGATCGTCGGCCTCGACGTCGCTCGCGGCCTGGCCGTCCTCGGCATGTTCGCCGCCCACCTCGCCCCGGTCGAGAGCGAGATGCTCTGGAACGGCCGCAGCTCCGTCCTCTTCGCCGTGCTGGCGGGAGTGTCGATCGGGCTGATGACGGGCGGATCACAGCGCTCCTCGCGGCCCTGGCACGACACGGGATCGATCCTGCTCCGCGGGCTGTACCTGCTCGTCATCGGCGTCGCCCTCACCCTGCTCGGGACGCCGATCGCGGTGATCCTGCCGCACTACGGGGTGATGTTCCTCGTCGCGGCGCTGCTGCTCTTCCTGCCGCGGGCGGTCCTCGCCGTGCTGGTCGCGGTCGCGGCGATCGCCGGGCCCCTCGCGGTCGACGCGCTGACGAGCGCCGGCGGCTCCTGGCTCTCGACCCTGTCGCCCGACGAGGCGCTCCTGGCCGCGCAGCCCCTCATCTGGCTCACCCAGTACTACCCGGTGCCGTCGTGGCTGGCGTACGTGGTGCTCGGCCTCCTGATCGCGCGCTGCGACGTCCGGTCCGCGACCACCCAGCGCTGGGTCGTCGTCGGCGGCGCCGTCTCGGCCGTGCTCGGCTACGGCGGCGGGCTGCTGCTCGGGGGTCCGGAGGCGGTGGAGGCGCACGCCAGCACCACCGCCGAGCTCCTCGGGGCGGGCGGGGTCGCCTGCGTGGTCCTCGGCGCGCTGACGGCTCTGCTGCAGCGGCTGCCGCTCCTGGCACGGGCGGCGACTCCGATCGCGGCCGTCGGTGCGATGCCGCTGACGATCTACTCGCTGCAGCTCGTGGCGCTGGCGGTGTACCTGGTCCCGTACGAGCCGTTCGACTTCGAGGCGTGGCGCAGCTGGACGCTGCTCGGCGTCTTCGTGGTCGGCTCGATCGTCGCCGCTCTCCTCTGGAGGCGGCTCGTGGGGCAGGGCCCGCTGGAGTGGCTGCTCGCGCGCGCGTCGCTGCGGCCTCGGGGTCCGCGCGCGGCGCTGGGTTAGGGTGGCCGGATGATCACGCGTCGCGAGGCCGCTCAGCGCCTCGACATCCCCCTCGAGATGGCGACGCGGCACGGCATCCCCACCCGTCTGTCGGAGGAGGAGCTCGCCGCCCTCGAGCAGGATCCGCCCGCCTGGCTCGTCCAGTCGCGCGCGAACCGCACCGGCAGGCGTCCCGTGTGGGTGACCCTCGACTGCGCCGTCTGCGGCCGCTCCGAGGCCGCCCGCCCGAAGAAGTGGTGGCCCGAGTTCACGTTCCTCGTCTGCGAGGACCACTCCCCCGCCTCCTGGCCGCACCACCCCGAGGGCCACCGCCGCGACGAGTACGACGGCATCGGCACCCGCTTCATCGGCGTGCTCGACACCCCCGCCTGACCCGCGCTCGCGAGCCTGCCGCCTCCGCCTGCACCACGGCCCCCGGACCAGCGCCGACCCGCGTTCCCCGACCACCCGGCACGATCACGCTTCTCGGCCGGCACCCCAGGAACGTCCCCGCAGGGCCTCGTTCCGCTGACCGCCACTCGGTACGCCTCGCCAGGCACCGGTCACCCCTGACCGATCCCCCGGCCGCACCGCGGCCACCCGTTCCCTGAACAGCCACCGGAGCTCGTTCCCCGACCTGCATCCCGGGAACGGCCCCGCAGGGGCTCGTTCCCTCTACCTGCACGCGGGAACGGCCCCGCAGGGGCTCGTTCCCCCACATTCTCCCCTCAACAAGAAACGGCCCCCTCGACGGGAGCCGTTCCTGACGTTCCGCGGGTCTCCGCGCGGTCAGCTGCAAGGCGGAGAAGGGCGCGATACCGGAGGTATCGCAACCGCCGACAACGCCGCAGATGACCGTGCGGAGACCCGCGGAATCATTCCCACTCGATGGTGCCGGGGGGCTTGGACGTCACATCCAGCACCACCCGGTTCACGCCGCTCACCTCGTTGGTGATGCGGTTGGAGATTCTGGCGAGGAGGTCGTAGGGCAGGCGGGTCCAGTCGGCGGTCATCGCGTCTTCCGAGGAGACGGGGCGCAGGACGATGGGGTGGCCGTAGGTGCGGCCGTCGCCCTGGACTCCGACGGAGCGGACGTCGGCGAGGAGGACGACGGGGCACTGCCAGATCTCGGTGTCGAGGCCGGCGGCGGTGAGCTCGGCGCGGACGATGGCGTCGGCGTCCTGGAGGAGGTCGAGCCGCTCCTGGGTGACCTCGCCGACGATGCGGATGCCGAGGCCGGGTCCGGGGAAGGGCTGGCGGCCGACGATGACCTCGGGCAGGCCGAGCTCGCGGCCGATCGCGCGGACCTCGTCCTTGAAGAGGGTGCGGAGCGGCTCGACGAGCGCGAACTGCAGGTCCTCGGGGAGTCCGCCGACGTTGTGGTGGGACTTGATGTTGGCGGTGCCGGTGCCGCCGCCGGATTCGACGACGTCGGGGTAGAGCGTGCCCTGGACGAGGAAGTCGATCGTCTCGCCCTCGCCCTGCGCTTCGAGCACGAGCGCTTCGGCGGCGGCCTCGAAGGTGCGGATGAACTCGCGGCCGATGATCTTGCGCTTCTGCTCCGGGTCGCTGACGCCGGCGAGCGCGTCGAGGAACTGCTCGCGCGCGTCGACGGTGACCAGGCGGACGCCGGTCGCGGCGACGTAGTCCTCCTCGACCTGGCGGCGCTCGTCCTTGCGGAGGAGTCCGTGGTCGACGAAGACGCAGGTGAGCTGGTCGCCGATGGCACGGTGCACGATCGCAGCGGCGACGGCGGAGTCGACTCCGCCGGACAGGCCGCAGATGACGCGTCCGGTGCCGACCTGCTCGCGGATCACGGCGACCTGGTCGTCGATCACGTTGGAGGAGTTCCAGTCGGCCGGGATGCCCGCGGCGCGGTGGAGGAAGTTCTCGATGACGGCCTGGCCGAAGGCGGAGTGCTTGACCTCCGGGTGCCACTGCACGCCGTAGAGGCGGCGCTCGTCGTTGCCGAAGGCGGCGACCGGTGTGGAGCTCGTGGAGGCGAGGACCTTGAAGCCCTCGGGCGCCTGTGCGACCGAGTCGCCGTGGCTCATCCACACCGTCTGGTCGGCGGGCTGCTCGCCGAGGAGCACGCCACCGTCGGTCGAGAGGGCGGCGTCCGTCGCTCCGTACTCGCGCAGCCCTGTGTTGGCGACCTCGCCGCCGAGCGTCTTCGCCATCACCTGGAAGCCGTAGCAGATGCCCAGGACCGGGATCCCGAGGTCGAAGATCGCGGGGTCGAGCTGCGGGGCGCCCTCCTCGTACACGCTGGAGGGGCCGCCCGAGAGGATGATGCCGACGGGCGACTTCGCGGCGATCTCGGCGGCCGTGGCGTTGGAGGGCACGATCTCGGAGTAGACGTTCGCCTCGCGGACCCGGCGGGCGATCAGCTGCGCGTACTGCGCGCCGAAGTCGACGACGAGGACGGGCTGCGCGGCCAGGTGCGGCTGGGGAGCGGTGGGCTGCTCGCTAATGGGGGGCCTCCACGGAGTCGGTCGGGGTCTTCGGGTCGGTGCCGGCGGTCCGGCGCTCGAGGTACTGCTCGACCTCGCGGGCGATGCGGGACTCGACGAAGAAGGAGAGGGTGGGCACCACGCCGCCGAGCGCGATGAGCACGAAGCGCGTGAACGGCCAGCGCATGAGGCTCCACAGGCGGAAGTCGGCGAAGAGGTAGACGACGTAGAACCAGCCGTGCGCGATCAGGATGCCGGTGGACAGGTTCGCGCCGGTGCCGCTCGACGTGAACTCGCCTCCGGGCACCTCGTACATCGGGGCGAAGTGCAGGACGCCCTGCTGGCCGAAGGCGAACAGCTCGAGGTGGAAGACGTACTTGAGGAGCATCTCCGCGCAGAGCAGGAGCAGCATCACGCCGGTGATGATCGAGGTCACCCGGTAGAAGCGCAGCGCGCTCCGGATCGCAGGGAACTGCGCGGGCTTGGGCTCGAGGGGCATGACGACCAGTTTACGGTGCGGGGGCGGGGGCCTCGGCCCGGTCGCCCAGGTCGGCGCGGGCGCGCTCCTCGGCGTCGAGCGCCTCCTCTGCCTCGCGCTCCCACGCGTCCTTGACGAGGCGGAACCAGAGGTAGAGGGCGAAGCCGGCGAAGACGACCCACTCGATCGCGTAGAAGACGTTGAGCCAGTTCAGCGAGACGTCGCTCACGCGCGCCGGGGAGTCGATGGCCCCGAGGCCGGCGACCGGCTCGTCGACGACGACGTAACCCTGGTAGACGTCCTGCGGCGGATCCGGCCAGCGGTTGATCAGCGCGGGGACGGAGAGCGCGGTGAGGGTGGCGGGGTCCAGGCCCTCCGCCGGCGCCTCCGCGGCCTCGTTGGCCACGAGGCGGCCGGTGAAGGAGGAGGGCGCCTGCTCGCTCCCGCTGTTGAGCGCGTCCGCGACGGACTGCGCCTGCGTTTCGTCCTGCGTCCAGCCGTAGGCGAGCACCAGGTCGGCGTCGGCGGTGCGGGTGCGGGCGATGACCCACCAGCCCGGCTGCTCGCCGTTCAGGCGGCCGCCGAGGATCTCGGCACCGCCCGGCACGAAGACGGACGAGCCCTCCACGCGCTGTCCGTCGGCGGTCGCCGTGATCGAGCGGGAGGGGGTCGCGACCTCGGCGAGCGGGAGCGTCGTCTCCGACACTCCGGAGTCGGGCGCGGCGGCTTCGACCGCGCGGCCGACCTGCCACTGCCCGAGCGCGGCGAAGAGCCCGGCGATCAGGAGTGCGAGCGCCAGCGCGGCGATCCAGCGCGGGCGCCGGGCCACCTGCCCGACCGTGCTCTGCGTCATTCGTCCCTCGTCCGCCCTCGATCCGTGCGGTGTCCCGCGGGCCGGATCGAGCCTAACCCGTGAGTGTGGGAGCTCCGTGGGATCAGTAGTCGGGCTCCCTCGGGCGGCGGGGCCGGGCGTCGTCGGCACCGTCGGACTGCTGCATCGCCTGGTCGATGAGCGCCTGGCGCATCGGATCGGGGAACTCGTCGTCGAGCTCGTCCGGCTCCGCGGGGCGCCTCGGAGGAGCGGGAACCTCCTCCGCGGAGACGGCGGGCGCGGCCATCGCCGCCTCCACGAGCGCGAAGTCCTCCTCGTCCATGGCCGTGGCCGCTGCGGGTGCCGGGCGTTGCCGCCGCCGCGAGAGGAACGCGCCGATGCTCTCGGAGCGCGAGGCGAGGATCGGCCCGACGATCGCCATGATCAGCACGTAGAGGCCGGCGAAGGGCTGGATCCGCTCGTCGAGCCCCGCCGAGAGCGAGAGCGTCGCCAGGATGAGCGCGAACTCGCCGCGGTTGTGCAGGATGAACGCCGCGTTCAGGCCCGCGCGCGGTCCGAGCTTGTTGAGCCACGCGACGAACTGCCCCGCGCCGAGGTTCAGGACGATGGTCATCACCGCGGCGATCAGCACCGGGACCACGACGCTCGGGAACGCGCCGGGATCCAGCCCGAGACCGAAGTTGACGAAGAAGAAGGCTCCGAACACGTCACGCAGCGGGATCGCGATGTGCTCGACCCTCGACCGGAACCGCGTCGCTCCGATGACCAGTCCGATCAGGAACGCGCCGATGGCGTCCGTCACTCCGAGGACCTCGCCGATGCCGCCGAACAGGATGGCGAGACCGAAGAACAGGATCGTGAACAGCTCGTCGTCGCGAGTGCGGAAGAAGCGGGAGACGACCTTCCCGCCCCAGCGGGCGATCGCGAACATCACCACGAGGAACGCGAACGCGATGACGAGCTTGAGCACCACCGGCCACGGCTCCGTCTCGCCCGAGAGCACGACGGACACGATCGCCAGGTAGACCGCGATGAAGATGTCCTCGACGACCGTGACGCCCAGGATCATCGGCGTCTCGGGGTTCGCCAGGCGCTTGAGCTCGATCAGCAGCTTGGTGACGATCGCGCTCGAGCTCGTCGCCGTGATGCCGGCGATGATCAGCGCCTCGCGGCTCCCCCAGCCCAGCGCGAAGCCGAAGCCGAGGCCGACGGCCATGTTGACCGCGATGTAGGAGCCGCCGGAGAGGATCAGACGGCCGGCGTTCCCGAAGAACTCGTCCTGGTCGAACTCCAGGCCGAGATTGAACAGCAGCAGGATCAGCCCGAAGACCGCGGTCAGCTCGATGTAGCTCGACTCGAAGTCGAGTGGGAAGAGGTGGAAGTTCGGGCTCGCGAGGAGCCCGACGACCATGTAGATCGGGATGGCCGGGAGCCCGATCGTCCTCCCCAGCCGGCCGAGGACGTAGGCGACGACGAACAGGACGCCGAGGACGATGAGGTCTTCGCCGTGGTGCATCCTCAGGCTCCGGGCGGGGCGTCGACCGTCTTGGCGAAGCTGCCGGTGCGGAAGAACGCGAACGCCTTGGCGACCTTCTCGGGGCTGCCGGCGACCACGAGGGTGTCGCCGGGGAAGACGCGGAAGTCGGGGGCCGGCGCCGGATTGGCGGCGTCGCCCCGGACCACGGCGACGACGGTCAGCCCGACGATCCCGCGGTCGGCGGGCTTGCCGAGCTGCTGTCCGGCGATGTGGTCGTCGTAGTCGACGGTGAACCAGTCGATCGAGAGGCCCGGGATCTGGTCGAGCGCGGTCAGCGACTCCGTGATCTGCGTGCCGCCGAGGAGCTCGGCGAGGGTGTGCGCCTCGTCGTCGCTCAGGCGGAGCGACACCTTGGCGCCGTCCTGGTCGCCCTCGGCGAACGTGATCAGGTCGCTGTGGCCGGAGCGGTGGGCGATGACGCCGACCTTGCCGCCGTCGGCCGTCAGGAACGTGTGCAGAACGCCGACACCGGGCAGTTTGACCCTGCGGACCTCGACCATGCGTGCTCCCTCCGCGCCGTGCGGCGCTCCCACTCGGGACTTCCAGCTTAGGCGCGTGCGGAGCCCTCCTGCCGAGGGAACCCCGACCCGTCGAGGGATCCCGCGGTTCCCGGCCGGCTCGGCGGTCCTGCGTTCCCTCGCTGCCCACAGGTGGTGGGGGGAGTCTCCACAGAGGGAGCGGAGGGAGGGAAGGGGGGCGGAAGCGTGCAGTGGGGATCTGTCGAGACGGGGCGTGCCGCCGGTCGGACGAGTCCGTGCGGCTGCGCCGCGGTACGCGCGGACCGGCGAGTGGGCGGGGGCCTCCGCGGACGAGCGGCAGCGGGCGCGGATCGACGCCGTGGCCGCGACCTGGAGCGCGCCCTTCGTCCTCCGCGAGTCGGCGGCGGCGGTCCGGGACGCCCCTTGGTCGAGCCGCTCGCGGAGACCGTGCATGTCGAGGGGCGACTGACCTGGGCAGCCGGACGTGGAACGGCGTCGCGGAGCGCGCGTCCGCCCCCACCCGCACTGATCGACGGACGCGCCGTCTCGGATCTGGCGCAGACCGCCGTCGATCCGAATCGCCCCGGCGTTCCTCCGGGACCGCTCGCCCGAGCACGTGCTTCTCGCCGTGAATTGCCGGGAGGATCGGGTCCGCAGCGTCGTCCGCTGGGGCCGACGCGAGGCCTGCGATGCCCGCCCGCTGATCGTCCGGCCGACCCGGGCCCGCGTCCGCCGCGTCGACGGACCCCCGGGCCGTCGAGGGAGCCCGCTGTTCGCGGCGGCCTCGACGGTCAGGATCGCCTCGGTCAGTGAGCGTCAGCTGGGCTGGTACGGCGCGACGACGACCTCGACCCGCTGGAACTCCTTGAGGTCGGAGTAGCCGGTCGTCGCCATCGAGCGGCGCAGGGCGCCGATGAGGTTCGCCGTGCCGTCGGCGCCGGTCGCCGGGCCGTAGAGGACCTGCTCGAGGGTGCCGACGGTGCCGACCTCGACGCGGCGGCCTCGCGGCAGCTGCGGGTGGTGCGCCTCCGCGCCCCAGTGCCAGCCGCCGCCCGGAGCGTCGGTCGCGCGCGCCAGCGCCGAGCCGAGCATCACGGCGTCCGCGCCCACCGCGACGGCCTTCACGATGTCGCCGGAGGTGCCGAGGCCGCCGTCCGCGATGACGTGCACGTAGCGTCCGCCCGACTCGTCGAGGTAGTCGCGGCGAGCGCCGGCGACATCGGCGACCGCGGTCGCCATCGGAGCCTGGATGCCGAGCGTCGTGCGAGTGGTGGAGGCGGCACCGCCGCCGAACCCGACGAGGACACCCGCGGCGCCCGTGCGCATGAGGTGCAGGGCCGCGGTGTAGGTGGAGGCGCCGCCGACGATGACGGGCACATCGAGCTCGTAGATGAACTTCTTGAGGTTCAGCGGCTCGGTAGCGCGCGAGACGTGCTCGGCCGAGACGGTCGTGCCGCGGATGACGAACACGTCGACCCCGGCGTCGACGACGGTCTGGTAGAGCTCCGCGGTCCGCTGGGGCGACAGGGCCCCGGCGACGGTCACGCCCGCGGCGCGGATCTCGGCCAGGCGCGCGGTCACCAGCTCGGGGCGGATCGGAGCGGAGTAGATCTCCTGCATCCGCTGCGTCGCGGTCTCGGCCGGAAGCCTGCGGATCTCCTCGAGCAGCGGCTCCGGGTCCTCGTACCGCGTCCACAGGCCCTCCAGGTCGAGGACGCCCAGCGCCCCCAGATGCCCGAGCCGGATCGCCGTCGCCGGCGACACCACCGAGTCCATCGGCGCGGCGAGGATCGGCGTCGCGAACTGGTACGCGTCGATCGACCACTTCACCGACACGACCTCGGGGTCGCGCGTCCGGCGGCTCGGGACGACGGCGATGTCGTCGAAGGCGTACGCGCGGCGGGCGCGCTTGGCGCGCCCGATCTCGATCTCCATGACGCAGAGTTTACTGTGGCTCGCTCCTCGCTTCGCTCGTCGCTCGCCCGCCGTCGGCCCGAGCGGGCGGTCGCGTTCCCAAGAGCGTCTCGCGTCCGCGCTACGACGATCCGCTCGCACGCGGATCGCCGGTTACCGCTGAGCGGCGTCAGCCGTGGCTCGCTCCTCGCTCCGCTCGCCGCTCGCCGCTCGCCCGCGGTCGGCCCGAGCGGGCGGTCGCGTTCCGCAGAGCGTCCCGCGTCCGCGCTACGACGATCCGCTCGCACGCGGATCGCCGATTCCCGCTGAGCGGCGTCAGCCGTGGCTCGCTCGTCGCTCGCCCGCGGTCGGCCCGAGCGGGCGGGTCCATTCGGAAGAGCGGGTCGCGTCCGCGCTACGACGATCCGCTGGAACGCGGATCACCGGCTACCGCTCCCACCGGGCTCCGCACCAGGCCGCGATCGACGCGAGCGGGCGCACACCACCAGCAGGTGGAGCCAGCGCGGCCGCCACCACGATTCGCTGCAACGCGGGAAGCCCGTCCCCACTCCGTCGCGCTCGCGCGCGGCGCACGACCACTCCCCCGTCGGCACAGGCGGAAGCCTCCCCCCGCAGTCGCGGCGGCGCCTCGCGCCGCTCGCGCTGCGTCCCCCGCCCCTCAGCCGAGGACCGGTGCTCGTCTCCCGGAGGGAGGCGGCGGATCGGGATCGCGGCCCCTCCGGCGTGGTGGGCGTATGGGCCGCAGGCCCATCGGGCAGAGGGGCCGCGATCCCGATCCGCCGCCGGCCCCCACCAGACCCTTCAGCGCCGGTAGTTCGGCGCCTCCACCACCATCTGCACATCGTGCGGGTGCGACTCCTTCAGCCCGGCCGCCGTGATGCGCACGAACTTCCCGCGCTCCTTCAGCTCGGGGATGGTGCGCGCTCCGACGTAGAACATCGACTGGCGGAGCCCGCCGGCGAGCTGGTACGCCACGTTCGCGAGCGGGCCGCGATAGGGCACCTGGCCCTCGATGCCCTCGGCGATCAGCTTGTCGTCGGTGGGCACGTCGGACTGGAAGTAGCGGTCCTTCGAGTAGGAGGTCCGCTCGCCGCGGGTCTGCAGGGCGCCGAGGGAGCCCATGCCGCGGTAGGTCTTGAACTGCTTGCCGTTCTGGAACACGAGGTCGCCGGGGCTCTCCTCGCAGCCCGCGAGGAGAGAGCCGAGCATCACGGTGTCGGCGCCGGCGACGAGCGCCTTGGCGATGTCGCCGGAGTACTGGAGGCCGCCGTCGGCGATGACGGGGACGCCGGACTCGCGCGCGGCGAGGGACGCCTCGTAGACCGCGGTGACCTGCGGGACTCCGACGCCGGCGACGACGCGGGTGGTGCAGATCGAGCCGGGGCCGACGCCGACCTTGATGGCGTCGGCGCCCGCGTCGACGAGGGCCTGCGCCCCGGAGCGGGTCGCGACGTTGCCGCCGATGACGTCGACGCCGGCGAACGCGGAGTCGGACTTCAGGCGGCGGATGATGTCGAGCACGCCGGCGGAGTCGCCGTTGGCGGTGTCGACGACGATCACGTCGACGCCCGCGTCGAGCAGGGCGGTGGCGCGCTGCCAGGCGTCGCCGAAGAAGCCGATCGCGGCGCCGACCCGGAGGCGGCCCTCGTCGTCCTTCGTGGCGTTGGGGTACTGCTCCGACTTGTCGAAGTCCTTGACCGTGATGAGGCCGGCGAGCTTGCCCTGCGCGTCGACCAGCGGCAGCTTCTCGATCTTGTGCTGCGCGAAGAGGGCGATGACCTCGCTGTCGGGGATGCCGACGCGGCCCGTGATCAGGCCGGTGCTGGTCATCACGTCGCGGACGAGCGTGGTCGCCTTCTCGAACGGCGAGACGAAGCGCATGTCGCGGTTGGTGATGATGCCCACGAGCACGCCGGTCGAGTCGACGACGGGGAGGCCGCTGATCCGGTACTGGCCGCAGAGGTCGTCGACCTGGGCGACGGTGGCGTCCGGGGTGGTGGTGACGGGGTTCGAGACCATGCCCGACTCGCTCCGCTTCACCCGGTCGACCTGGTCGGCCTGGTCGGCGATGGAGAGGTTGCGGTGCAGGACGCCGAGGCCGCCCTGGCGGGCCATCGCGATCGCCATGCGCGCCTCGGTGACGGTGTCCATCGCCGCGGAGAGCAGCGGGGTCGCCACGCTGATGCGCTTGGTGAGACGGGAGGCCGTGTCGGCCTCGCTCGGGATGACGTCGGTGTGCCCCGGGAGGAGCATGACGTCGTCGTAGGTGAGTCCGAGGAATCCGAAGGGATCCGGCTGGTCCATCAATGCCCCTTAGCAGGTCGAGTGCGGGAGCCCGGAGAGGACGGGAGGAGTCCGCTCACGAGCGCCACGGTTGTTCGATCTTAAGCGCCGCAGGGCCCGCGGTATTCCTCGACGGCGCGGCCGCCGGGCCGCGGATGGGCGCTGGAGCGCTCTCCTCTCCCTCATAATGTCGTCACGCGTAAGTGCGGACGGTGAAACACCGCCGACACATGCGGAACGTATGGTCAACCAACGTTGTTTGACGACGGCGATTCGGGCGTGCCCGGAGACCCCATCCGTCTGTGCACCCTGACGAGAGGTAGACGTCTTGCTCACAGCCAGCCGTTCGATGCGCCGCCAGCGCTCGACGACCCTGCATCCGACGGACCGGGAGGCGCCCCGTGGATAGGAGACGCCCGAGGCTCCGAGACCGGCTCCTGGCCCTGGGTCTGCTCGCCGCGACCCTCACCGGGATCGCCGCCGCGGCCCCCGCCGCACTCGCCGCCACCACCGCCGACCAGTCGATCATCGCCTGGGTCCGCGTGCAGGGGACGAACGAGAACCTGACGGGGGTGACCGTCGAGATCGGCGGCGACGCCTCCGCGACCGTGACCACCGGCGAGGACGGCCGGGCCACGTTCCCCCTCGACGCCGCGGGCACCTACACGGTGACCGTCGACGAGGAGTCCCTGCCCGCCGACAAGGGCTACCCCGCCGCGGGTCAGAACCCGAAGCAGGTGAAGATCGTCGCCTCGCAGAACCAGATCGTGAACTTCATCGTCTCGACGGCCAACCCGAAGGGCTCCGGAGCGACCGTCCCGGTCCCGACGGACTCCGCGGCTCCGACGAGCCCCGCGACCGAGGGCACGACCGGCAACGACGCGACGAACCCCGACGGGACGTCCAACGCGGTGAACCAGCCGGTGTCGGCCGACACGTTCTGGATCATCTTCTGGCCGAAGGTCGTCACCGGCCTGATCTTCGGGCTCCTGATCGCCCTCGCGGCGATCGGCGCCTCGCTGATCTACGGCGTGACCGGCCTGAACAACTTCGCCCACGGCGAGCTGGTCACCTTCGGGGCGCTGATGGCGTACCTCTTCTCCGGGGTCTTCGGACTCCCGGCGCTGCTGGCCATCCCGATCGCGGTGATCCTCGGCGGGGCCTTCGGCTTCGTCCAGGACGGACTGCTCTGGAAGCCGCTGCGGAAGAAGGGCATCCAGCTCATCCCGCTGATGATCGTGACGATCGGCCTCTCGCTGGCCCTGCGCTACGTGTTCGTCTTCTTCTTCGGAGCCGACCGCCTCTCGCTCCCCAACAGCACCGCTCCGTTCTTCACGGTGCCGGAGCTCGGGATCAGCCTGAAGTTCACCGACATCGTCGGCGCCGTCGTCGGCGTCGTCTGCATCGTCGCCGTGGCCTACGTCCTCACGAAGACGAAGATCGGCAAGGCGATGCGGGCGGTCTCGGACAACCGGGCCCTCGCCTCCGCCTCGGGCATCAACGTCGAGCGCGTCATCCGCGTCGTCTGGGTGATGTCGGGCGCTCTCGCCGCGCTGGCGGGCGTCTACATCGGCTACTACCAGTCGCTGCGCTGGGACACGGGAGCGTCGATCCTGCTGCTGATCTTCGCGGCGATCACGCTCGGCGGACTCGGCTCCGCCTACGGCGCGCTGGTCGGCTCGCTCATCATCGGACTGATGATGAACATCTCGACGATCTGGATCCCGGAGAACCTCAAGTACGTGGCTCCGCTCGTTCTCATGATCATCATCCTCCTGGTCAGGCCGCAGGGAATCCTGGGCCGCAAGGAACGGATCGGCTAGGACACCATGAACCTCAACTTCATCTGGCTGGCGATCGGGCAGATCGTCGATCCCACTGTCGCCGCGTACGCGCTGGCGACCATCGGCCTGGTCATCCACTTCGGATTCACGGGGCTGCTCAACTTCGGACAGGCCGGCTTCATGGCAGTGGGCGGCTACGCCTTCGCCATCACGTCGGTCAAGTTCGAATGGCCCGTCTGGGGCTCCTTCCTCGCGACGATCGTCGCGGCGACCGTCTTCGCGCTCATCCTGGGCATCCCGACGCTGCGGCTGCGGGCCGACTACCTCTCGATCGTCACGATCGCGGCGGCGGAGATCATCCGGCTCTCGGTCAAGACCCCCGAGTTCTCGGCGATCACCGGCGGCTCGGAGGGCATCAACGGCGCGGCGAAGGCGTTCAACGACCTCAACCCGCTCCCCGAGGGCCGCTGGGGCATCGGCGTCCTCACCTACAGCCAGGACCAGTGGTGGGTGCGGATCGTCGGCTGGGGCCTCGTGCTCCTGGCCTGCCTCCTGGTGTTCCTCCTGATGCGCAGCCCCTGGGGCCGCGTCATCAAGGGCATCCGCGAGGACGAGGACGCCGTGCGCTCGCTCGGCAAGAACGTCTTCTCGTACAAGATCCAGGCGCTCATCCTGGGCGGCGTGCTTGGAGGCCTCGCAGGAGCGCTGTTCATCCTCCCCCGCTCGCTCCAGCCCGACAACTACGGCACCCAGCTCACGTTCTTCCTCTACACGATCATGCTGCTGGGCGGCGCCGCGACGGTCTTCGGACCCGTCGTCGGCTCGATCATCTTCTGGGTCGTCCTCGGTCTGACCGACGGACTGCTCACGCTCGGGATCGACACCGGGGTCCTCAACAACGACCTCATCCGCCTCACCACCGTGCAGACCGGACCCATCCGGTTCATCGTGGTGGGGGTAGCCCTCATGCTCCTGGTGATCTTCAGACCCCAGGGGATCTTCGGCAAGAAGAAGGATCTGCACTTTGCCTAAGACGCCGGTCTCGGACATCACCGAGGAAGCAATCGTTCCCGGGGTCAGGAAGAAGGACCCCATCGTCGTCGCCGACAACGTCAGCCGCCGCTTCGGCGGCCTGACCGCGGTCGACGTCGAGCACCTCGAGATCCCCCGCGGATCCATCACCGCCCTGATCGGCCCGAACGGGGCCGGAAAGACCACGTTCTTCAACCTGCTGACGGGCTTCGACAAGCCCAACACCGGCAAGTGGAACTTCAAGGGCAAGAACCTCGCCAACGTCCCGGCCTACCGGGTGTCGCGGATGGGCATGGTGCGCACGTTCCAGCTCACCAAGGCGCTCGGCGGCATGACGGTGCTCGAGAACATGCTGCTCGGCGCGAAGGGGCAGAAGGGCGAGAACATCTTCACCTCGCTCATCCGCCCGCTGTGGTCGAAGGAGGAGGACTCGATCGAGCAGCGCGCGATCCGCCTGCTCGAGAAGTTCAAGCTGGACACCAAGCGGGACGACTACGCGTCGAGCCTGTCGGGCGGCCAGAAGAAGCTGCTCGAGATGGCGCGGGCGCTGATGTCGGAGCCCGAGCTCGTCATGCTCGACGAGCCGATGGCCGGCGTGAACCCGGCGCTGACGCAGTCGCTCCTGGGTCACATCGTGAACCTGAAGGACGAGGGCATGACCGTGCTCTTCGTCGAGCACGACATGCACATGGTCAACACGATCGCCGACTGGGTGATCGTGATGGCCGAGGGCAAGGTCGTCGCCGAGGGCCCGCCCTCGACCGTGATGAACGACCCGGCCGTCATCGACGCGTACCTCGGCGCGCACCACGACACCGACCTGGGCACGATCGAGGGCCAGCTCGAGATCGCCGAGGAGATGGACTCCGACCTCGTCCGCGAGGACGTGGAGCGGCAGGCGGAGCAGGCCGGCGTCCCGACGCCCGGCCACGACGCTCCGGCGGCCGGAACGGCGTCCCCGTCGGCCTCCGCGCCGACGAGCGTCGCCCCGACGACCGACGCCCCGGCCGTCGAATTCGAGAAGGACGAGAGATGACCGCCGACACGACGACTCCGAACACCCTCGAGACGCACGATCTGCACGCGGGCTACGTGCCGGGGGTCAACATCCTCAACGGCTCGAACGTCTACGTGAAGCGCGGCGAGCTCGTCGGGATCATCGGCCCGAACGGTGCAGGCAAGTCGACGCTGCTGAAGGCGATGTTCGGCCTGGTCAACATCCGCCAGGGCACCGTCCTGCTGAACGGCGAGGACATCACCGGCCTCAAGGCCGACAAGCTGGTGTCCAAGGGCGTGGGCTTCGTGCCGCAGAACAACAACGTCTTCCCGTCGCTCACCATCGAGGAGAACCTCGAGATGGGCATGTACCAGAAGCCGAAGCTGTACAAGGAGCGGCTCGAGTTCGTCACCGAGCTCTTCCCGGAGCTCAGCAAGCGGCTCAAGCAGCGCTCGGGGTCGCTCTCGGGCGGTGAGCGCCAGATGGTGGCGATGTCGCGGGCTCTGATGATGGACCCGTCGATGCTGCTGCTCGACGAGCCCAGCGCCGGCCTGTCCCCGATGCGGCAGGACGAGACCTTCGTCAACGTGCAGCGGATCAACCGCGCGGGCGTCTCGATCATGATCGTCGAGCAGAACGCGCGGCGGGCGCTGCAGATCTGCGACCGCGGCTACGTCCTCGACCAGGGCCGCGACGCCTACGAGGGCGCGGGCCGGGAGCTGATGAACGATCCGAAGGTCATCGAGCTCTACCTGGGCACGCTCGCGACGACCAACGAGGTCACCACGAGCACCCCGACCGTCGGCGGCTGACCCCCGCTGCGAAGGGCCCGTCGTCTCCGGACGGCGGGCCCTTCGTCGTTGCCGGGGCGCGGAGCGGGCGCGAGCGGGCCGAGGGGCCGGTGCGGCTCCGGGGCGGAGGCGGGGCCGCTCGCGCAGGGCGCCGGGCGGCTCGGAGACCACTCCGAGCAGGGCGGGAAGGCAGGCGGCTCGGTGCCCGGAGACGCGCCGGCACGGGGTGCCGCAGAAGGGAGGCGGGGGGGGGCCGCTCTCCCGGCGCGGACAGGCCTTCACCGGTCTCTCCGCGATGCCCGCCGAACCCCCGGGAAGTCGGCGGAACGGCGGGCCAGACCCTCGGTCTCCTGTCCGCGGGACGAGGGCAGGACAGCGAGAGTCTCTCCGCACCAGCGACACCCACGAGGGGGACAGGATATCGCCCTGCCTGCCGTAGTTTTGGGTACACGGGACAGCCCTGCAGGGGGACGTCCCGCTCCCCTCTCCCCCGGTAGGGACCGCGATCGGCCGCCGATCTCCTCCCCTCCCCGCAGCGCCTCGAGCGCCGCGTCGTCCGCCTCGAAGGAGCCGACCATGAAGAGATACACCCCCGCCCCTGTGGAACTCGGAGCCGGCTTCGGCACCGGTGCGATCGGCGACTACGAGCGCTGGCGCGTCGTCGGCGTCTACGCCCAGGTCGTCATCGCCGAGACCACCGGCGGCAAGCGCCGCAACTACAGCCGTTCCTTCGTCACGTACCGCCTGGCGCAGGAGGCGGAGCTGCTCCGCGCCTCCTAGGCCCTCCGCACTCCACGAGCGCGCGTCCTCCCACTGGAGGGCGCGCGCTTCTGCGTTCCCGCTCGACGTCGTCGCTCCCGCCCGCGGTTCGGCAGGGCGCCCCCTCGAGGCCGGGAGAGGCGCTCGGAGGCGCGTACAGGCCGTCAGAGCCGCTCCTCCTCCCGGGTGGCTCCTCGACGCCACGCCGGGCCCTGGACGCCGCGGAGCCGTCCGCCCGCACCCGACAGCGGCCACCCTCCCGGACGACCGCCGCGCCTCGCTGCGTCCGCACGACCGGCGCGTCTCCTGCTCTTCGCTCCGGGAACGGCGGAGGGGCCCGGTCCGAAGACCGAGCCCCTCAGGGATGCGGCAGGAGCCGCGTCACCGCGTCGTCAGTTCAGCGAACCCTCGACGGTCTCCTCGAAGGAGGTGGTGTTGCCCGTGCCGTACTTGTAGATCGAGACCGAGGCCTCGCTGGTGTCGCCGTTCTCGTCGAACGAGATCGGGCCGGAGAGGCCGTCGTAGTCGACGTCCTCGCCGTCGGCGATGAGCTTCGCGCAGTCGGCGAAGGTCGTGCACTTGGTGCCGCCCTCCGAGACCGACATGAGGTTGTCGCGGATGGTCGCACCGTCCGTCGCCTTGCCCTGGAGCGCGGCGAGAGCGGTCAGGACCGTGGCGTCGTACGACTCCGGCGCGTAGCTGAACACGGTCAGCGCGTCGTTGCCCTGCGACTCGACGAGCGACTGCAGCTTGCCCTGGAAGTCCTCGGACGCCTGGACGCCCGGGTTGGTGAACTGGGCGCCGGCGATGTCGACGTTGGTGTCGGACTCGCCGATGACGCCGTAGTTGCCGTCCGTGCCGTAGAGCTTCGAGAAGTCGAAGCCCTTGGCCGAGAGCTGCTCCGCGATGGTCTTGATCTCGTCGAACGAGATGACGACCAGCGCGTCGGGGTTCGGGGCGAGGACCGAGGTCAGCGCCGAGTTGAAGTCGGTCGAGGCCGGCTCGAAGATCTCCTCCGCCGCGACGGATGCTCCGCCCGCCTCGAGGGTCTCCTTGATGTTCTTCTCGAGGCCGGTGCCGTACGCGTCGTTCATGTACAGGATCGAGACGTTGGTCTTGCCGTCGCCGAGGATCTTGTTGCCGAGGATGCGGCCCTGGAGCACGTCCGAGGGAGCGGTGCGCCAGTAGTAGCCGTCGTCGTCGTAGGTCGTGAAGTCCGGCGAGGTGTTGGCCGGCGAGATCTGGACGACGCCCGCCTGGGTCACCTGGTCGATGAAGGTCTTCGAGACGCCCGAGGACGCCGCGCCGATGATGGCGGAGACGTTGTCGGCGATGAGGGACGTGGCCGACTGCGTCGCGATGTCGGTCGTGGTGTCGCCCGAGTCCTTCTGCTCCACGTCGATCGTGATGCCGGCCTTGGCGTCGTTGATGTCGACGACCGCCTGGTCGACGCCCGCGATCTCGGGCGGGCCGAGGACGGCGAGGGTGCCGGTCTGCGGGAGGATCGTGCCGATCTTGAGGGACAGGTCGCCCGAGCCGCTGTCGCCGCTCGATCCGCTGTCGCCGCCGCCGGCGCAGCCGGCGAGGACGAGAGCGCTGGCGCCCAGAATGGCGACGCCGCCGAGGGTTGCCCGGAGGGACCGCGCGCGGGCCGAGCCGGCCTTCGCGTAAACGCCCATGTTGCTCCTTGAGAGGTGTGTGTCAGTGGGAGCGGCGCCGGTGGCAACCGCTCGGCCAACCTAACCTTCGAAGCAGCCGTGAACAATACAGGGGTGTTACCAATACGTTTCGCGACCGGATCGTTACCATTCCGCTGTCGCGCCGCGCCAGGACGACGCGTTCCGCAGATCAGACGGAGGATCGGCGCCGTCTGCGCTCCGCGGCGACGAGGTCGCCTGAGAAGATCGCCAGGGCGGCCCACACCAGCGCGAAGCCGATCCAGCGCTCGAGCGGCATCTCCTCGTGCAGGACGAAGGCCCCGACGAGGAACTGCAGGAACGGCGTCAGGTACTGCACGAAGCCGACGATCGACAGCGGGAGGCGCCGGGCGGCGCCCGCGAACAGGAGCAGCGGGACGGCCGTGACGATCCCGGCCGAGGCGAGGATGAGGGCGTGCCCCGTCCCCTCCGTCGTCAGGGTCAGCCCCACCGTGGAGCCGACGACCGCCAGCTGCACCACGGCGAGCGGCGTCAGCCAGAGCGTCTCGAGCGTCAGCCCGCCGACCGCGTCCACCGTGCCGCCGACGCGGCTCTTCACCAGGCCGTAGAGGCCGAACGAGAAGGCGAGGGCGAGCGAGATCCACGGGAAGGATCCGTAGTCCACCGCGATGACCAGCACCGCGACCGCGCTGACACCCATCGCGGCCCACTGCAGGGGCCGGAGGCGCTCGCGCAGCACCAGGACGCCCAGCAGCACCGTGACCAGCGGGTTCATGAAGTAGCCCAGGGCCGCCTCGATGACGTGGCCCGTGGTCGTGGCGATCACGTAGACCTGCCAGTTGACGTAGATGAGCACGCCCGCGATCGCCATCACGCCGAGCAGGCGGGGGCGGCGCAGCAGCGCGCCGAAGGAGCGCCAGCCGCGGAGGACCGTGAGCAGGATCACGCAGAAGACGAGCGAGAAGAGCACCCGGAACGCGACGATCTCGAACGGCGAGGCCGGCGCCATCGCGATGAAGTAGAGGGGCATCGCACCCCAGAGCAGGTAGGCCGAGAACGCGAACAGCAGCCCCGTGCCGGACATCCCGCCCGGGCGTCCCGCCGCTCCGAGCGCCTCCACTCCTTCGCCGACGGGCACGTCCGAAGGGGACGGCGAGACGGCCTCGGCAGGGGTGCGGGAGCTGGTCACTCCCCCGATGCTACGCAGGCGCGGGGTGGGAGGACGGCCCCGCAGCGGGCGGATCAGGCCACTGGTCGCGAGGAGGACCGGGAACGACGGAAGGGCCCGCCGACCGAGGTCGACGGGCCCTTCCGAGGGATGCTGCCTAGCGGACGACGACCGCGAGGACGTCGCGAGCGGAGAGGACCAGCAGGTCCTCGCCACCGAACTTGACCTCGGTTCCGCCGTACTTGGAGTAGATCACCTTGTCGCCGACGGCGACGTCGAGCGGCACGCGGTTGCCGTTGTCGTCGATGCGACCGGGTCCGACGGCGAAGACCTCGCCCTCCTGCGGCTTCTCCTTGGCGGTATCGGGGATGACGAGACCGGAAGCGGTCACCTGCTCCGCCTCGACCTGCTTGATGACGATGCGATCTTCGAGCGGCTTGATGGACACCGACACGGTTGACCTCTTTCTTGACGACGATGTGGGCGGAACGCGGTTCTGGCACACACGCTCCGAGAGTGCTAGATCCATCGTAGGGGCTCCGCTGGCACTCGTGCAATCAGAGTGCCAAGCGGGGCGGCGGACCCGCCGGGAGGCCGTGGCCTACCATGGCCGGATGCGACGCGACGAGCTGGTCGAGCTCCTCTCCCCCGAGGGCCTCCGGCTCCTCGACTCCCTCGACGGCTACCGGTCCGACGACCTGGTGCGGGCCGTGGCACGCCTCCGGGCCGCCGGCCACTCCCCCGTCCTCGTCGCCGCGGTGCTCACCCAGGCGAGGCTCCGGCAGAAGGCGGAGGCGAAGTTCGGAGAGTTCGCCCGCTCGATGCTCTTCACGGACGCGGGACTCGAGCAGGCGACGCGGCTGCGCGTCGCCGCCCTGCACGCCGGCCGGTTCGCCGCGGCGGGAGCGGCGCGCGTCGCCGACCTCGGCAGCGGGATCGGCGGCGACGCCCTCGCGATGGCCGCGATCGACCTGGCGGTCACCGCCGTCGAGGCCGACGAGGTCACCGCGACCCTGGCCAGCTTCAACCTCGCCCCGTTCCCCGCGGCGAGCGCCGTGCACTCGACGGCCGAGGCCTTCGACCTCGACGGCTTCGACGCCGTCTACCTGGACCCGGCACGCCGCACGGCGGGCCACCGCGAGACCCGCCGGCTCGACGATCCGGACGACTACTCCCCCTCGCTCGACTTCGCGTTCGGCCTGGCCGAGCATCGTCCCGTGGGCGTGAAGGTGGGTCCCGGCTTCGACCGCGAGCGCCTGCCGCGGGACGCCGAGGCGCAGTGGGTCTCGGTCGACGGGGAGCTGGTCGAGACCGGGCTCTGGTTCGGTTCTCTGGCGCGCCCGGGCGTGCGCCGCTCCGCTCTGCTGCTCGGCGCGACCGGCTCCTCCGAGCTCACCGCGGCGGGCGACAGCGAGGACGAGGAGGTCGGCCCCCTCGGCGCGTTCGTGCACGAGCCGGACGGCTCCGCGATCCGCGCGCGCCTCCTGGGCGAGCTCGCGCGCTCCAGCGGCTCGCGGATGCTCTCGCCCGGCATCGCCTATCTGACGGGCAACGATGCGGCCGCCTCGCCCTTCCTCCGCAGCTTCCGGGTCCTCGCCGAGCTGCCGCTGGACGAGCGCACGCTGGCGAAAGAGCTGCGCACCCGCGGCATCGGCGTGCTCGAGATCAAGAAGCGCGGGGTGGACGTCGACCCCGCCCGCTTCCGCAAGCGGCTGGGCCTCTCCGGCACCGGCAGCGCGGTGCTGATCCTGACGCGGATCGCCGGGCGCCACCGCGCGCTGCTCGCGGAGCGCGTCGAGCGGCCCGCGCCGGCTCAGTAGCCGGAGGTGCCGGCGGCGAGGGCGACCACGACGAAGACGAGGAAGACCGCCAGGTAGATCAGCGAGACGGCGATGCCGGCGAACCCGGTGATGATCGCGGTCAGCGCGAAGCCGCGCGCGGCCGGCTCGCGCCGGCGTCCGAGGAAGCCGAGCACGACGGCCGGAGCCGACAGCAGGAAGCCGAAACCGGCGGCGAAGAGCGTGATGACCAGGCCGACGATGCCGAGGATCATCCCGACGAGGCTCAGCGTGCGGGGGACGACGGGCGCCGGAGCGGCCGCGTAGGCGGCGGGGTGGCCGGGCGCGGAGGAGTAGGCGGGCGCCGAGGGGTACGCGGGCGGCGGCGGCGGCGACCCGTAGGCCGGCGGTGCGGAGTCGGCGAGCGGCACCGACGGCTGCGACGCGGCCGCCGCCCGCGTAC